>JBFOLV010000391.1:0-7412 GCA_040830325.1 Kordiimonas sp.
AAAACATCATGGTCTATCTTCTGCTTTAACAGTCTTCATCTTGCTAGGTGTATTTAACACAAGCCGCGCCGTTTATTGGGCTTTCAAATCGGTTTTCTACTCAAACCAATCAACACACATACGCAAACGTCACTTCATGGGCGTTTGCGCTTCATATTTAAAAGCATGGCCCAGAAAAATAGGAGCGATAACATGAATTGGCGCCCCAAAGTATTAGCTGTTGCTCCTTACTGCGACGGCACAGATGTTGGCGAGGCATGGTGCGCCTATATGTGGGTGCAAGAGCTCTCAAAGTCTGCGGACGTAACCTTAATCACGCAAGAGCGGCCAAATAGAAAGCCCCTTCAAAAGCAGCTCCCTGACGTTGCTGTTATCTCACGGCCAGAACCTTCTTGGGCACGTATTCATGAGCGTTTAAACGCTATGGCTAAATTGTCTTACCCAGGCTTCTATTTTTGGGCAAAAAAGCAAATCCGTAAGCTACTAAACAGCGATACAGAATTTGATGTAGGCCATCAATTCTCGCCGATCGCGCTTCGGTTTCCAAGCCCTCTGAAGGCTTTTGATTTACCTTATGTTATTGGCCCTCTTGGGGGTAGCCTATCTACACCAGCCGAGTTCGAAAAAGAATGTGCTTCAGCTCCTTGGTACACGCGCTTCAGAAACCTCGATAAATGGCGGCTCGCGTTGGACCCTACTCTCAAGCAGAGTTACCGCAGTGCGAGCGCTGTCCTTGGTGTGGCACCATACGTTAAAGATCTTATCGGCTCTGATAACATCAAACGGTTTGAGGTTATGAGTGAACTTGGTGTCGAGAACCTCAATCATACGAGTGACAACACACATAAAGGTCTGAAGCTTCTGCATGTTGGCCGCGGCGTAAGAACCAAGGGTCTTCGTGACTGCATCCGCGCTTTAGCTCTCGTCAAAGATGTTCCTGGCATTCATCTAGATGTGGCAGGGAAAGGCGAGGAAATGGCTATTTGCAAACAACTTGCTAAAGAGCTGTCGGTAGATAATCAGATCACCTTTCACGGCCAAATTAGCCGTGCAGAAGTCAACGAACTATACAGACAAGCAGATATCTTTTGTTTCCCGAGTTTTCGCGAGCCAAGCGGTAGTGTAATTTTTGAGGCACTTAGCTTTGGTTTACCTGCCATTGTAGCCAATCGTGGTGGCCCGGGCTTTGTAATTGACGATAGCTGTGGCTTTAAAATTGATGTTGCTGAGCCAGATATGTTCGCTCGGCAAATAGCTTCCGCCATTCGTACACTCGCGGTAATGCCTGAGCTTCGAAAACGTCTATCACATGGGGCCTACAGCAAGATTTCCGCAATTGGTTTGTGGCCTGCAAAAATCGCAAACTTACTCGATTTATACCAATCTATCTTAACCCCCGTCCAACCTGAAAGGAGGTAACGACACCATGAAACAGCAAGAAAAGAAAACCAAGGTATTAGCGGTGGCCTCCGGTGGCGGTCATTGGATTCAAATGCTCCGCTTACGTCCAGCATTCGCTGACTGCAACGTTTCCTATGTCACAGTTAATGAAGGGTCGAAAGTCGACGTACCAAACAGCGAATTCTACACTGTTAAAGATGGAAACCGGGATACCAAACTGTCTCTCATCCTTATGGCTTTCCGAATACTCTACATAGTACTCCGTGTGCGCCCACAAGTGGTGATTTCAACAGGTGCCGCACCAGGCTATTTTGCCTGTAGGTTTGGTAAACTGGTAGGTGCCAAAAGCCTATTTATCGATAGCGTGGCTAATGCAGAAGAGATGTCACTATCCGCTAAACTAGCCACCTCACATGCAAACCGTGTGTTTTCCCAGTGGCCAAGTGTTGCAAAAAGCTCAGGCGTAGAGTTCCACGGAAGCGTTCTCTAACCTACTTTATCACTGGCACAAGCATTGCTCCTTTCAAGGTAACAACAGTTACTTTGGAAGGAGTTTTATTATGATATTCGCAACAGTAGGGACCCAGCTTCCATTCGATAGATTAATTAAAACGCTAGATAACTGGTATAAAAATCAATCAGTTAGCAAGTGTTTTGCGCAGATAGGGCCCCAAGGAGAAGTGCCTCAAAATATCCCATACGCGCCTACTTTAACGCCTTTGCAATTTGCAAAACACATAGCAGAATGCAAAGTGATCGTCTCGCATGCTGGCATGGGTACCATCCTTACAGCCCTAAGGTACCGGAAACCCATAATCATTATGCCGAGGCTCGCACTTCACGGTGAACACCGCAATGATCACCAGCTCGCAACTGTAGCCAACCTAGAAGGCCGTACAGGCATCCATGTGGCACAGAATGAAGCAGCCCTTGTTGATAAACTCCGACACTTCAATTCCCTAAAAGCAAGTAAATGCGTTTCCAATTGCGCTGAACCAAAACTCCTGTCCGCAATCAGCGACTTCATGAAAACAAATGAGAAGGAGCTGAATTATGCCTAAGCAAAACATCAAGCCCATTTGCAGTATCGTTGTTCCTGCACATAACGAAGCCGCCGTTATCGGTGAAACACTTCAGGCACTCACAAAGGATGCTCTGCCCGGCGAACTTGATATCATAGTCATATGTAATGGCTGCACGGATGAAACCGCGGAAGTAGTTATGCAAGCTGCCCCTGATGCCAAGGTCATTGAACTGCAAATAGCTTCAAAGTCATGTGCATTAAACACAGGGGTTCAAGCAGCAAACAATCATCCTATTGTCTTTCTAGACGCGGATATAAAGACAAGCGCTGCGGCTGTTAGATCCCTTATCCACCGCTTGAATTGGTCTGGTGCCTATATGACATATGGCACAGCTGTATTCATGACAAAGCAGTGCAGCTGGGCTGTACGCGCTTTTTACCGCGCATGGCAGCAAAACCCCTACTTTGACAAGAAAAAGATGGGGGGGTTCTTTGCCATCAGCGGCGCCGGCCTTCAAGCACTTGGTGGTTTCCCCAAAACTCTGAATGATGATGAATATGTTCGCCGGAAGCTTATGGCTAATTCTGCGTGGGCAGAAAAAGCGCCTTATAAAGTTGAAGCACCGCGTACTTTATCTGACCTAATTAAGGTGCGCAGTAGAGTGTACCGAGGTAACCAAAGCTTGGAAGACAACTTCATGCCTCTTGGTTCTCAGCAAAAAAGAGAAAATGCCACCGCTTTTATGCTTCGTTTGTTCAAGCAACCTAAATACTGGGCTGGTGCAATGGTTTTCGGGTTAACGGCTGTGCTTGCACATCTAAGGAATTTTTTAAACAGTGGTGAGTTAGCGGTTTGGGAAAGCGACCAAAGCACTCGCATTGCAGCTCCTAAGGGGCAATAACCATGACAACTGGCCCAGATAACAGTGGTGACACGCTTGGACGCGAGGATCTCTGGCAAGTAAGAGACTTTGTGGAGGATGCGGAACCTCAACCTGTCAATCCACTTGCGACTCTTGCTCGCTTGTTTCGGGGGCAATGGCGTATCACTGCCATACTGGCACTGGGCCTTGGGGTAGCATTTGGTAGCCTTGCTTTCTTCGCCGCAAAACCAGTTTTTGAGAGCGAAGGCCTCGTGAGGGTAATCGCAAAAGAACCCAAGATCTTATACGCCGACAGCGATGATAGCCGCCTTCGTCTGTATGATGCTTTTGTGTCTGCTGAGGTAACTTACCTTCAAAGCCAAAAGGTGCTTGAGAAAGCATTTGAAATACTACTAGAGAAACTGGAAGCACAAGAAAGCACACTCCCGCGCCCAAGCGCCAGAGACTATGCTGACGCAGTCACTATCCAAAAACTAAAGGGGCTTATCTCAGTTAGATCCAAAAGCAGCTCCCCTGCTCTCGCCCAACAATCAGTGAATGCACTGCTAGCTAGTTACGGAGAACTCCATATGGAGCAATCAGGTTCACGGCAAACACTACGGGCACGAGAGCTCGAAGTGCGTGTTGGTGAACTTGTGGCTAAACAGCAAATTCTGGGCGAGCAACTACTAAAGGTTGGCGAAGAGTATGATGCATCGTCTCTTGCTAAAGCCCATCTCACCAAGGTTACTCAGCTTGAAGAATTAGACCTTCGTGTTGATGAACTCACCAATACTTTACTGGAAATGGAAACGTCCGATGGCGCTCTAGACGCTGATACAGGCGACATGGAAATTAAAAGAGCAACTCTGCTGGACCGTGCCATGGCAGACATGGTTTTTGAACGTGCAAAGCGCGCAGCAGAACTCGAAAAACTACTGCTGCGCTACCAACCTCAGCATCCAAAAGTTCAGACACTAACCGCATCACTTAAAGTAATAGATTTAGCTATCGAGAGCCGTCGCCGCCTCATCGCTACCCTCGGTAAAACAGGTGCAATTACCGGAGGGGACGGCGCAGAAAAGTCTCAATCGCTCGCTGAATTATATGCTCTAAAGAAAAAACTTATTTCACGGCGAGATGAACTATCCAAAGCGGCAATTGTCCTCAATGGTAAACTCATCGATCTCAAACGCCTGAATGAAGAGAAATCTCAAGTCGCAGGCATGTTAGCTGAAACTAGGCGTATTCTGGATCAAGTGCGCCTCGAAAGCAGAAACAGTCTACCGGGCACAGTTGAAATTCTCTCGCGGGCAAGTGCGCCCAATACACCAGTTAGCGATAAAAGAAAACAGTTCGCACTTCTGGGGTTCATGTTTGGATTTGCGGCTGGGGCTGCCACCACCATTCTGCGCCGCCAACTAAGCGGTGAGCTGCGGTACAGTGATGATTTAACCGGTCTCATGCCCCCCGGGGCAGAGATACAGGTGATAGAGAAATGCCCTTCACAGGAACGCCTCACTGCATTGCTTGCTGATTATCAATTAGATAGTAGGTGGCAAAATCGCTGTACCACGATTGTTAGCATTACACGCATGACGGATAGTATTAACCTGCCACTTTCTTCTCTGGCTACTGCTTCATCTAAACTTGGCATGCGCACACTTCTGGTTTGTACGTCTGAAGAAGGCACCTCAGAGCGAGAGGGTTTCATTGAGCAAATCAATGGCAAGGCAACATTAACAGCCTATAACACCGGCACGTATCATTACCTGCCGTTTGGAAAGAAAGGCACCTGTGATGGCTACACACTCCAAAAAGCGCAATCATGGCTACAAGAATATAATGGTCGATATGACCTAATACTCCTCTATAGCGGTATCGCCGAGAAGCACTTCTCAACCAGATTAATTCCAAGTGTATCTCATATCCAAACGGTGTTTGTCGCCCCAGGGGATAGCACACGCGCAACTCAGCGACTTATCGCCCGGAGTGAAAACTTGCGCCCTATTTTTGTAACTGCCCTAGAGGATGACCCTGGCCTGTCCACTCCCTCTGACAATAACCTATCTGAAACAGGAGAACATAATGAACAAGTTGCATAAATTGTTAATCTTGGATGATGACCCACATTATTCAGGCATGCTGGCACTCAAGCTTAAGTCCCGTTTTCCTGAATTGATGGTTAGTTCATCAGAGCAAAAAAACATTCTTAGTGGCTATGATATCTACATTCTCGATAATGATTTTGGCGGAGAGAAGTGCGGCGCAAAACTTGCTGAAGAAGTAAGAAACAGCGCCCCCAATAGCCTAGTCGCGATCCTATCCGGCACGCTTGAGTTCAATTTATTGAAACGTTTGGTCAACTGCCATGCTGCAGGCGTTTTTGACAAAAGCCAAGTTAGTGAACTTGATACACTAATGGACCTGATTGAAAATTATATACAATCCCCGAGCGTCCCTGTTTCCACTGAAAAACCATCTCTTAAGGAAACGCTGGGAAGCATCAGCGGTCTAATATCTCAGTGGAACAAAAAAATGGTATTAGAAGAAAGGCGTTAATCATGTGTATTGTTGGAAAACGCATATTAGTGGTTGAAGATACGCCTAGCATCTCGTTGTATTTGCAGGCAAACCTGAAAATGGAAGGCGCCAATGTTACAGTTGCCGATTGCACTGAACAAGCCCTCAGCGAATTTGAAACAGCTGCTTCATCAGCATTTCCCTTTGAACTTTTGCTCGTAGATCTCAACCTACCAGACCTTGACGGTACAACACTATTGTCAAAAGCATCGATCAGTGAAGAGCAGCCAACACGTATTGCTATGAGTGCCGATGGCTCTAGAGAAAACATCGCAAAGGCATACGCAGCCGGCGCAGAACTATTCTTCGAAAAGCCATTCGATATTTCAAAACTTAAACGTGCAATGTCGGACCGTTTGCACGAAAGAGATATTGTAACTCACCATACAGAGCCGGTTGATACAACAGAAAACAGTCGCGAACTGACCAACAATTACACCAGTTACCTTAAAGGTCTAACAACCAAACTAGAAAAGCAAATTGGCTATAAGGAGCTGCGCTCCCTCGTGCACCAATTGAAAGGCAGTGCAGCATTGTATGCACTTCAAACACTTTCTGATGAAGCCGCTGAATGCAGCAAACTTCTAGCAACTGGCGGCCCCCATAACTCACAAAAAGTGAGGAACACCTTGCAAAATCACATCAAGGACGCAATTGAAGAATTAGAAAAATAGCAATATGCAAACCAGCAATTGCATGATGAAAAGAAACTGTATTTCTGCAACAACCCAAATAAACAAGTAAAGATAAAATCACTATTTATCAAATACTTACAATACATTCTCGATGGAACATAGCTTGCAAATCCTTCATTAACCGCAGCCACATGAGGTTGGAAAATGAAGGTAAAAAAATTAGAGCTACTATGTATTTTAGTGTTTACGTTATGTACGGAAACTGCATTTGGAACTGACTATTTCTTTGGCCCTAAAGACAAGAATGTCTCTTATGGCTGGACCAGCAACCTAAACTTAATACTTCGCAACAAAAGCACCACAACTATAGTACTTGAACTTAACACGCGCCCGTCAGGGTTTCAGAAAACTGAATTGACCAACCAGCCAATAAGGCTCAAAGTTTTCCCTGCTCAGGTCATGCTAAAACCGGGGCAAACGCAATATATTGATCTATCTTACATATATGCACGCACATCTAAGGTCATGGAAAGCTACGAGCTAAACATAGAACAGTTGCCAATCCACTATACGCCACCCGGTGCCAGAAAGCCCATCACCATGTCTCTTCGAAACTACACGGCCAATATCTTAGTGCGGCCGAGGCAAAAACTACCAGAGTATATGGTGGCTGAGTTAAGCTTGAAGCCATAACATACGATATTTCAAATGCTTGCAAAGGTTTAGCTAAGAGAACTTCCCTTACTGTCAAAGATCTTAAGTTATCACCTCCCTCGAACCAAAACAGTTAAAGCCCCGGCACCCTATGTTGCCTTCGCTTTACTTCGCCCGAACCGGTAGCTTCATTCACCGACATCGCGCTACAACTAAAAAATCCCCACCACACGAGGTGGTAGGGATTTTCTA
>JBFOLV010000392.1:0-2493 GCA_040830325.1 Kordiimonas sp.
GACCCCCGCCTCTTCGTATGCCGTGTATACTCGCTCAACGTCTTCCGGACGAGCCTGATGCAAGACGTCAAGCCGGTCCTGAAGTTCTCTACTTAAACCGGCTATTGCAGCTGGAATAACGTCAGACAAAATACGAGCACCCTGACTACCACCAAGTACAAAGATACGAATATCTCCGTTACCGAACGGTACCGCATAAGCAATGTTTGCCAACTTGGAAATCAGCTTCCGAACCGGGTTTCCTGTCACGACAGTTTGTACGCCGTCAGGAACAAGAGACGTATTCTCCATACTCAATGCAATCGTGTGAGCATTTTTCGCCATAAGTCGGTTAACACGGCCCAACACTGCATTTTGCTCGTGTAATATATAGGGAATGGACAGACTTCTGGCCGCAAGAACTGCTGGCAAAGAAGGATATCCGCCAAAACCCACAACTACTGTAGGCTTGCGTTTCTTAAACTGCCGCCGAACTTTAAATACGCTGCTGAGAATACTCAGCACAGATTTTAGTTTTCCAATTGGACCTCCACCCATATGACTAGATGCACCAAGTACCATTCGGTCGATATCAGTCATGACGTTACCAATAGCTTCACCGCGCTTGTCAGTAACTAACGAGACTTCATAGCCAGCTTCTTTTAGTACGTCTGCAACAGCTTCTGCAGGCATCATGTGGCCGCCAGTACCACCGGCGGCGAGTACAATATTTGGAGCAGTCGTCATTCTGCGGCCCTCCATCCAAGGGGGTCAAATCCAGGCTGGATAAACCGATTTCTGCGTGTCAAAGCGAGAGCCATTCCCATTCCGATTGCCAGCGCGAGCATTGATGACCCCCCGTATGAAACAAATGGAAGCGTCATACCTTTCGAAGGCAAAAGCGCTAAGTTAACGCCCACATTAATGAGCGCTTGCAGGCCAAACTGCATGATAAGTCCAGCAGCAGCGAGTAACCTGAATGGGTTTTCCTCTTTGAGAAGATGGGCAAGTCCTCGAACAACAATTCCCGCAAACAGTAGCAACAGCATAATACCTGCGATTGCTCCGAATTCTTCACCAACGACTGCGAAAATATAGTCTGTGTGAGCATCAGGCAGATGAAGTTTTACTGCCCCATCCCCTGGACCAGTACCAAACAGACCGCCAGCACCAAAGGCCTCCATCGCCTTATCAGCTTGATAGGTGTCCCCACTCGCCGGATTGATGAATCGATCTATGCGACTAGCTACGTGCGGCAGAAGTGCATATCCGAGACCAATCCCCAATAAACCAAGTCCGCCAGCAACCGTAAGCCACATAATTGGCAAACCAGCTAGTGCCATCTGAGCGATCCATACAGCGCTTATCAAAACGGTTTGACCAAAGTCTGGCTGCAACACAAGACAGCCAGCCACGAGAAGGTACAGTCCTGTCGCAACTTGCTTTGCGGGTATTTTCTCACCTTCAAATTCGGCTGACAAAATCCACGCTGTTGTAACTACAAAGAAAGGCTTTAAAAACTCACTTGGTTGTAACGTATGGCTACCAAGCGCAATCCAGCGCGTCGCACCCTTAATCTCAGGTCCGATAAACAAAGTAGCTATAACCATTAATAATGCGACCGGGAAACCAATAACAGCAAGTCGGCGCACCATGTCTGTAGACATCATGGAGATAGTCATTACGGCACCGAGTGACACACCAAGGAACATACCTTGCCGTTTTACAAAGTGCATACTATCCAGCCCCAAGCGTTCAGCTACCGCAGGACTTGCAGTAAGAGCAAGCCAAACACCGAGTACGATAAGCGCGACAATGAGAACTAGCATCCAGCGGTCAACGGTCCACCACCAGCGGGAAACAACACTATTGTCATTGCGTGACAATGCGATCATGAATTTATCCCTTCATGCGCCCTGACAAGTTCCTTGAACGCTTTGCCTCGTTTTTCGAAGTCAGAAAATTGATCAAATGCAGTACAAGCCGGAGACAATAGAATGGTATCGCCCTCTTCAGCGTTGATAACAGCTGCATTAAAGGCTTCTTCAAGGTCTACAAAAACTTGATTGGGAATACTTTTTAGGTCGTCACTAAATTGCGTACCTGCTTCACCAATGAAATAGGCTTGCTTCACATTATTTGCGGCATGGAGCATTCCAACGAAAGAGGCCTCTTTAGCGCGCCCTCCAGCTATCCAATGTATTTTTTCAAATGATTGCAATGCTCTGATAGCCGCGTCGCTGTTAGTCGCCTTAGAGTCATTCACGTACTGAACACCATTAATATCTGCCACCAGTTCCTGTCGGTGCACCAATCCCGGAAATGAAAAAATTGCTTGGAAGACTTGTTCAGGCTTTAGGCCAAGCTTGACACACACGGCGTATGCGGCAGCGGCATTCTGCCAATTGTGCTTGCCGTTTAAGCACCTTGCTTCTGACAAGTCGCCTATTACCTCAGTTTCCTCGTTCAGCGCGTCACACAAGATCCCATGTTTGACATAAACACCTTGTTTTA
>JBFOLV010000393.1:0-10482 GCA_040830325.1 Kordiimonas sp.
AAGACGTTGGCGATAGAGGTCTGCTTCTTGTGAGTTTTTTGTTGTGTAGGAAAAATAGAGCCATTCCCCAGTTGGGTCTATTTCTGGCGCGCTTTCCATGCCTTGCAGGCTTGTCAAAGGCTTACTTTCTGTGAAGCGGAAACTGGATTCTGGGCCGTGAGTGCTATAACTAACTATACCTATTGCTAAGGTTAAAGCCGCCGTCATTCCCGCAATATAAGATATGTATTTTCGTTTTATGGGTGCCTTGGAAATATCAGTTGCAGGTGGTGTTGGCGGCAAGCCATGTTCAGGCAGGTACTCCACAGAAGCAACTAAGCGGTATCCCTTTTTTGCGACTGTTTGGATGTATTTAGGGTCTCTAGCCTTGTCTCCTAGAGCACGGCGTAGAACGCCAACAGTGTGATTGATAGTGCTTTCGCTGACAATGATCCCGTCCCAGGCTTCTTCAATGAGCAAATCTCGGTCTAAAACTTCTCCTGCGCGAGCGGCAAAGCAACTGAGAAGAGAGAGAACGCGTGGCTCAATAGTAACTTCGTTCTCGCCTTTTATCATTTGATTGAGTTCTGGGCGTACAATCCATTCGCCCACTCTGTAAGCCGTCATGCTTCTATTAGTCCTTAATTTATGCTTAGCAACCATACCATATTGGCAGAATAATGGGCTGCTTTCTGTACCCAATAATTTCCCCACATCTTTCCCTTCTATTGCAAATGACTTTTTAGCGAGCAGAGCAAATAAAGCGAGCAGAAGACACGAGGAGAAAGTGAATGATACTGAAGAAATTGACTGCGATAGGGATGGGCTTGTTATTGATGGTTGCAACATCCTTTGGGCTTACAGCTAACCCCGAGTATGCACGCCATGACTTTCCATATATTTCCCACTATGTAGAGGTTATGGGCTCAAAAATGCACTATGTGGACACCGGCGGAAAAGGTGACCCCATTGTTATGCTGCATGGTCAGCCCACATGGTCTTACTTATGGCGCGATATCATCCCCCACTTGGAAGAAAAACGCCGTGTAATTGCTTTGGATCTAATTGGTTTTGGAAAGTCTGACAAACCAGATATTGGTTACACTGCGCCAGAACATGCCAAATATTTAGCAGGTTTTATGGATGCTCTAGCACTTGATGATATTACGCTGGTTATTCATGACTGGGGATCGGTGCTTGGTTTCGATTATGCGGCAAGTAACCCAGACCGCGTTAAGGCGATAGCCTTTATGGAGGCCGCGGTTATGAGTGATCCAGTTGAGGAACCATATGGTAGGCCGAAAGCAAAACTTTCTGGTGCCAAGCCTTCCCCGTTTGGAAGTTTCGCTGAAATCCTCAAGCAAATTAAAACACCCGGCGTAGGTGAAAAGATGATTTTGGAAGAAAACTTCTTCCTGGAACAGCTCGTGCTACCGAGCTTTGATGATTTGCTTACGGAAGATCAGAAGAATGCGTACCGCGAACCATTTGCAGAGGGCAAAAGCCGGCGTCCCATGCTGCAGTTCCCACGTGATGTTCCAATAGATGGTGAAAATCCAGCTTATACTGTGGAGATGATGGCGAAGTATAACAGATATCTGCGCACACAGGAAAATTTACCAAAACTGCTACTTCATATTAGCGAGGGCTTTTTGATTGACCGCTGGGATGTTGAATGGATGCGCCGTAACTTTACCGATTTAACGATTCATAACATGGGGCCAGGCGGGCATTTTATGCAGGAATTTAATCCGGACGGTATTGGTAAAGCTATTGCGCTTTGGATGGATGAAAATGATCTCTAGTAACTGAGCCTTTTCATTCGTTTCAAAGCGGTGAAGAGGAGTCGAAAAGGGCTCTAGCCGCCCTTAGTGGCACCGCATTCCTCCCTTCCATCAAGGGTGCGGTGCCATGCCTTTTGTTAGGCGCTTTTCCATGCACCGTGGAAAGATATGGGGACGTGATGTGATAGCCAAATTTTGGCAAGCGGCCCGTCCGCGAAGCTGTTAGTGTCAAACACTGCAAAAAAAGTTCGCATTGTTTTTGAATCTAGGCACTGTGTGATGATCCAGCAGTCATCGATTTTGCTGTTTGGTTTTGGTATGATTACTGGCTCCCCAACATGTGTTGGGGTTGTGAAACTAAAGCTTGTGATTTCCATTGTGTTATAGTTGATACTGCTGATGCCTGTCGTGAGATCCGATATTCCACCAGATGCAAAATATCCAATGTTATGTCGCTTCCCGTATGTACGGGGATCAGCCATGGCAAACTCATAGTTTTCTTCGGATATAATTTCTTCTTTTGCAGTGCCAGATTTGGGGTCAATAATATATCTGCGGGCTTTTCCCTTGTGATCCATTTTACCCATATGCCCTTGCATAAAGTTATACATGAATGCGTCTTCACCCACAAAGTGATCGGGTTCCTCGTAGGCGGTGAAGTCTGCGACTATAGTGTCGCCATCTTCATAGGCATTCAGGGAATGCCACATGAAGGACGCAGGGGCGTCAATGAATTTTGCTTCACCACCACCGCGCGGACAAAGAGCAACTAGGTTACCTTTGTCGCCTTTCCAGATAAGGCTATCGGTGAAACTGTGTGTGCCGGACAGGAACTTCATTGCTTGTAACTCAAGGGGGTGCAGCAGGAAAATAAAGTAATTTCTGGTTATGAAGAAGTCATGTAGATAGCACTGTCGCGGGCTGTCAAAACTATTGACATAGTTTAGTGATCCGTCTGCTTTGTAGCTTATAGTATAAAGTGTCATGGTCCGCCCCATGGATGCTCCCATGGCAAGCCACTCTCCGGTGAGTGGGTCAAATTTCGTGTGAGCTTTGATGCCACCTGGCGCTTTTTCGCCGCCAAGCTTTTTTGAACCTTTTGTTTCTAGTGTGTCGGGATCAACCTCAAAAATCGGATTGCCTTCATCCAGTGCATAAACTTTGTCTCCGACTGGGTAGACGGTAACCCCAGCTTGGGCTTCTATACTGTGGCCACCAGCATTTTTGAGGACGCCGCCAGGGGCTCTAGTGGTCCAGGTGGCGTTGATAAATTTGCCTGCGGCTTGTTCTCTTTTGAATTTGGGCGTTTGCACAAATTCATTCCGGTAAGTGATGCCGCTTTGGTCGAACTTAAGGCTTTGTACAAGGCCATCACCGTCAAGCATGTGGGCCTTCTTGGTATCACCTCGTTCAAAAAGGCCTGGGCCATTTCTGTAGAGAGTCCCTTTCAGATCTGTAGGGATTTTTCCTTCAATTTCAGGGGCGTAATGCCGACCGCCAAGCTCGGACTTTCCTAAGTAGGTGAGCCACTCGGGTACCTTTGGATACGTACCGGAGGCCTTGTGATCACCAGACCATATTGCTGCAGCAGGTGCGGAAAGCGCAAGAGTGCCCGCGAATCCCGCACCCATTTCCATCATGTGCCGCCGTGTGAATTTAACTTCTTTTTGAGTCATTTTTACCTCGCTATATTTAATTTTAACAATGTTAAGATAGATGCTATTTTAACATTGTCAAGATGACTCTTTACTTGCCTGTGTCTTTGGGCGTAAAACGAAGTATGAAATCGACGGTTAAAAAGGGCGATAATCCCAAAAAAAACTATCACCATGGTGATTTGAGAGGTGCGCTTGTTGCCGCTGCGTCGGATATATTGGCGGAAGACGGCATGGAGAAACTTTCATTGCGCGGCGTAGCACGCCGTGCAGGTGTTAGTCAGGCAGCGCCTTATCATCATTTTGAAAACAAACACGCGTTATTGTCCGCAGTAGCGGCTGCTGGTTTTGTGGCCTTGCGCGCGAGCATGAAGAAGCATGCTGCGGAAAGCGAGGACCAGTTTCAGGGTGTAGGGGTTGGCTATGTCATGTTCGCCATGGAGAACCCAGCGTTGTTTCGGTTGATGCAGGGGCCTTACTTTTCCTGTGATGAACCGTCACCTGAACTACTGGCTGCGGGCGAGGCAAGTAGAGGTGTTTTGCTTGATAATATCGCTGCCGCTTACCCTGACGCTAGTGAGCGTGAACTTAGGGTGAAAGCCGCTGCGTCCTGGTCCATTGTCCACGGGCTCGCAACCCTTCTTCTGGATGGTCGATTGCAGCCCATGTTTGAGGGTGAAGATGATGTGCAAGCCATAGCAAAAGCCGTAACAGACTTACTGGCCGTATAGAGAATGATCAGGAAATGACAGAGCACAACCTTGGGAATATCAGGCTGATCTCTTTTGGCATTCCAGTCGGTGTTTTGTTGTTTACTGTTTTAATGAGCTTTTGGGATTTTGATGGTCTATTAGCACTGACTACTGCTGTTAACTCATGGATATTGTTTCATTTTTCATCCCTTTTTAACTGGAGTACGTTTGCCTTTGTACTGACGTGCGTTTGGGCATTTCTGTCCCCTCTTGGGCGGGTGACAATTGGCGGAAAAAGCGCGGAGAAAATACTAAATCCATGGCAGTGGTTTTCGATTACCCTTTGTACAACAATAGCTATAGGCATATTGTTTTGGGCAACTGCCGAGCCTATCTTCCATCTGAATGTACCCCCAGAGGCAACGGGCTTAAAGGCTGGATCGGACGAAGCCGCGACATTTGCTGTCGCGTCGCTTTTTATGCACTGGTCGTTTACGCCTTATGCCATTTACACGGTGCCAGCGCTTACATTTGCTCTCGCCTACTACAATATGGGAAAGCCGTTTTCGTTAAGCGGGCCTTTATCATTTGTTTTAGGAAAGGTCGTTACAGGGAAGGTCGCAGACTATATTGATGCGGTGGCCTTATTCGCCTTAATCGCCGGTATTGCCGCAACACTGGGCGCTGGCATGATGTCTATTTCTGGCGGTATTGCGCGTGTATCGGGGCTGGAAACGTCGCCACTACTGCAAGCTTTTGTGGTCATAGCGATTGTTGGTGCTTTTGTGATCTCGTCTGTGACAGGGTTACATAAGGGTATACGCATTTTGTCCAACATTAATGCGAAGTTCTTCTTTTTACTTTGCATCTTCGTTTTTGTGGCTGGCCCTACTTCTTATACCGTCTCCCTCTTGTGGGATGGCATGCTTGAGTATGTCAGAACTTTTGTCCCTCGTTCACTGGGTATAGGTAGCTCATATGACGAAGCTTGGTCCCAGTCCTGGACGGTCTTTTACTGGGCGAATTGGCTCGCGTGGGCACCCATCACGGCCTTGTTCCTTGGTAGAATTTCCAGAGGGTACACTGTCCGTCAGTTTATAGTCGTTAATTTCATTGCTCCGTCTTTGTTCGCGATTGTATGGATGAGTATCTTTGGTGGGGCGGCTATTCATATTGATCAGGCAAGGGGTGTCTTGAGGCAGTCTTTAGAGACGTTAGGACCAGAATCGATCGCTTATGAGGTGCTAGCTAATTATCCTCTGAGTAGCGTCTTGATGGTTGTGTTCGTATTCTTGAGCTTTGTCTCTTACGTGACGGCAGCTGATAGCAACACTGATGCAATGGCCAACGTATGCTTAAGGGATGGTGATCTATCAAATAGTGATAGCCAAGAAAAGCAGCGGGGCTTGATCATGTGGCTTAAAATCATGCTGGCTGTATTGATGGGAGCAGCAGCATGGATATTAACGGCTTACACGGGCATTGACGGCGTGCGCATGATGTCCAACTTGGGCGGTCTGCCCGCCTTGTTTATCGTGATTGCCCTCAATGTTGTGCTTCTGTTGTTCGGTACACGGTTATTGAAGCGGATTTCGGATAGATGAGCCTTCGATGATAATGCCCTTGTCGGCGGCTTTTCCTGTGCTAGTTTTACAGTTGTAAGCGAGATGGTTGGATGGGGAAGAAGATGACAGCCAAACAAGCAATCCTAGCGATGGACCAAGGGACAACCAGCAGCCGAGCAATCGTTTTTGCTTCTGATGGAAGTATCGTTTCGGTATCGCAACAAGAGTTTCCCCAAATTTATCCGGAAGATGGTTGGGTAGAGCATGATCCTGAAGCCATTTGGAAAACGAGTATCGAGACCGCACAAAAGGCCTTTGCTGATGCGGAAGCAAAGGGGTTTCACGTTGCAGCAATTGGTATCACCAATCAGCGTGAAACGACTGTTGTTTGGGATAAAGAAACTGGCGTACCGATCTACAATGCGATTGTGTGGCAGGACCGGCGTACAGAAACTGTTTGCAGAGCCCTAAGTGCGCGTGGGTTTGAGAGTGTTGTTCAGGATAAAACGGGTTTGCTTTTGGATCCGTATTTCTCGGCTACTAAAATTGCTTGGATACTCGATAATATAGACGGTGTCAGGCAAAGAGCAGAGAAGGGTGAGATAGCATTTGGAACAATAGATTGTTTTTTGATTAGCAGGCTGACGTCTGGAGGGGCTCACGTTACGGATGCGACAAATGCCAGTCGAACAAGTTTGTTTAATATCGCTACGCAAACTTGGGACGAGGAATTGTTGACCGCCTTTGACGTTCCTATCGAAATGCTGCCCAAGGTAAAAGATAGTGCGGCTAACTTTGGTGAAACGGTACCGGAGCTTTTTGGTCGGTCTATACCAATCTGCGGTGTAGCAGGTGATCAGCAGGCAGCAACAATTGGTCAGTGTTGCTTTGAAGTGGGCGATATCAAGAGCACATATGGTACAGGTTGTTTCGTGTTGTTGAATACGGGCGCAGATCTCGTGAAATCGAAAAACCGCCTTCTTACAACTGTGGCTTATCGCCTAGACGGTAAGCCGACATATGCTCTGGAAGGTTCAATTTTTGTTGCGGGCGCTGCAGTGCAGTGGTTGCGAGATGGTATCAGCATAATTGAGAGCGCTAAAGAAACGGAAATGCTTGCAGCAGCAGCTGACCCCGATAGTGGCGTTTATATGGTGCCGGCTTTTACGGGGCTCGGCGCACCATATTGGGATGCAAATGCCCGAGCGGCAGTGTTTGGTATGACGAGAGCGACCGGGCGATCAGAGCTGGTGAGAGCTACACTAGAAGCAGTTTGTTTTCAGACAGCGGACTTGTTTGATGCCATGGCAAGTGATGGCGTTAAGCCCTCAGCTTTGAAGGTTGATGGCGGTATTGTTTCGAATGATTGGTTGGTGCAATTTCTTGCTGAACTGCTTGGCTTTTGGGCGGAGTGGCCCGTGGTGATGGAAACAACAGCCTTGGGTGCGGCGTATCTGGCAGGTTTACAGGCAGGGCTGTTTAATTCGTTAGAAGAAATTCAGGAGCAGTGGTCATTGGAGCGGAAGTTCTTTCCAGAGATGGACACGAAAGGGCGAGAGAAACTTGAGCGTTGGAGAAAAGCAGTAGAGGCTACTCGCTCTTTTTCTTTGGAATAATTCGGATTTTGCTAAGTCAAAATTCATTTTCATGCTCTAAACTATACGCAAATTAAAAGTTTAGCTTTGATTCATCAGTTCAAGGCTGTATTTGAGAAGTAATTATGTTTTTAGGTGCTAAGGAAAGCGCTAGGTTTTGGGAGGGGATGTAATGGGCATCGCAAGTTTTGATCATATTATTGAGTTGCTAAGTGGCGGCGATTCAGCAATGGACGCTTCTAAGAAGAAGAGTCTTGTTGAGGAGGTGTTGTTACTAACTTTATCTCGGGCAACATGCGCTGATTCAAATATCGGGTCGATTGAAGTTGAAACTGTACAGGCAATTTTTCAAGAGGTTGCTGGTACAGAGGTTAGTTGTAAAGAAATTCGCGTAGCAGCGATTTCTGATCTTTATAAAGAGGCTACACTTGAGAAATACCTAGCAAACGCTAGTGGTAAAATTGAAGTGGCAGATCGTCAGATGATCGTTCAATCCCTGGCTCGTGTGATTAAGGCTGATGATAAGGTAAGCCCATTTGAAGTTGAATTCTTCAATAAGGTTGTTTCAGCACTTGGTTTGACGCCTGCTCAGGTTACTGATCTGGAAAGCTAAGAAGTATAGAAATTTTGCTTGAAGGCAGTGCTTCAGGTTAAGGTTTGGGAACCGACGGTAAGGATATTGCCGTCGGTTTTTTATTTCTTTGAAAAAATAGTTTTAGTTACACAGCGCCAATTGTGAATTTTGTTCAGCTATAAGTAGCTTTTTTCATTTCTGGCTTTGCTGAATTACTGAGTACCTGTGGCTGTAACCCCAGAGAAGTTTGGGGTTTTATACCCCAGTTAGCTAATTCTTGGAAAACAGTTACTTTCGAAATGCTCGCTATGAGGGTTCTTTAGATATTTTACCTAAAATTTTATGCAAATCTTTACGGCCGATTAGTTGCAGGTCATTATCTTGCCCCTGAAGTAGGGGTGCTGCTATTTTTAGTCGAAGCTGGTTACGGGTGTTATGGATCTTAAGACATTAACAAATATGTTTCCGTCCCATAAGTTAATTATGGGAGAGCAATTTGCTCAGGAAAATATCAGTGCTCTCAAAATTAAAAGCATATTAAATTGGTCAGATACGATCTTTGTGAATTGTGACTTTAGTGAAGCGCAGTTTCATTTGCTTATGATTTCTGGCGCGATATTTTTTAAGTGTGATTTTTCGGGCGCATCTTTTCGTGCCTGTGACATTGATGCCAGTGAGTTTATTTCTTGTAATTTGACGTGCGCAGATTTCCAGAATGCGTCTGTTATGGATACAAGCTATACAGATTGCATTATCGGTGGTCTTGCTGGGCCTCGTGACTTTTCAACATGTAGTTTTGTATATCCGCGCTATTCCCGACGAACCGTGATTACATCTCCTATGCCTTATGTGGTGGTTTCCACAGATAACGCACCGCTTTACCTTTTTAAAACGGATGCAGGGTGGCGAGTTCACCAAAAAGCGAAGCGCATTAATGTAGCATTTGATCAAATGTCAGAGGTGGAAGAGCCTTTCCGTAGCGCAATTGCATATGGTGAAAAAATTTCTCAGGATCATGATGATCGCATTCGAAGAAGTTCAGATGTTGGCGTCACTGCCTAATGCTCATTATATGATGTGATGAAGGGCTGCCATTGGCGGCCTTTTTGTTTTTGTTACAATTACACCTGTAATAACTCTGCCTAATCTTCTTGTTATATATTTGAAATAGCACTGGTATTTTCTCTGGTGCATTTTGAGGGATGACATTAGCGTATATTTTCGGTAATAGATGGAAAATGACAACGGTGTCATTTGTTATATTCATATAGTGTTGAGGAATATCATGGTCGAACAGTCTATGCAGCTTAGTGGTGAAACTAGACGCCAACATTTATCGGCGGCATATGAAATTGCTGCTGGTTTGATGAAGGGAGACCGTAACCTCGATGCTTTGTCTGCGGATTTGGAAAGCAGAAGCAAGCGGTGCTTGGATGGGCGTCTTAAAAATCTCGCGGCACAGTGGTCGGAACTGACGGCAGCTTCAAACATTGCGCGCCTAGAGGCTTTAGTGGATGGTTTGGCAACCGATGCAAATGGTATAAGACTCCCTTACGCTGAATTTAAAGCAAAAGTAGAGGACGATGTTGCGGGTTTTGTCGTAACTGCGCATCCTACTTTCTCACTGTCGGCGGATGCATGGGAATATGCTGGGGAATATTTATCAGCGCTTGCAACAGGGGAGGATACTGACAAGGCCACAGATCACGTGAAGGTTGCTACCGTACACCCTGTCCAGTCCCCCACGCTCCATGAAGAACTTGAATATGCGCGTGTCGCAGTTTCAAACATTCGCAGATCACTGCGTAAATTCTATGAAGTGATATTTGACCGTGCTTCAGAGCTATACCCCAGCAAATATAAAAGCCTGAGACCGAAACTTGCAACGGTAGCAAGCTGGGTTGGGTTTGATCTTGATGGCCGTACTGACATTGATTGGTCGCTCGGGCTGATCTTTAGATATCGTTCTGCGCTGGCGGGGCTTTCTGAATGCCTAAGTCAGTGTGAACAGTTGTCATTTAAAGATGATGAGGCTCTCAACTACGCATCTACGGTTAAGGCTGGCTTCGAAGAACTTAAGACATGTTTTGAACTTGGCGAGAAAAAGCTACAGGAACATCAGGATAGCCCTGGTGGTCTTGGAGAGTGGAACCAGCTCGCTGTACAAAACCAAGAGCGTAAGGAAAAGGCAGTTAAGAGCATTAATGCTGCTTTTGAGTATCTGTTAGCGCTCGATTTACCACATGATAGCTGGCGTGCTGCAGCGACGCTCTATACCGAGTGGCGTACTGTTGGTTTAGGCTTATCTCACATTCATTTTCGTTTGAATGCAGCTCAACTTCACAATGCAATTGGGCCTGAAATACAGTTGACCAAAGCGCCTGATCAAAGTGCAATGCGACGCCACTTTCTCGCGGCAGTCACAGAGAAACTGGATAAGGTTGAAGCAAAGTCTGTTCACTACGGTACTTTGGCGGCAGAACAAACTACGGCACGCCGAGTGTTTATGCTTGCTGCTCAATTTATGAAGCATTTCGATGCGGCAACACGTATTCGCATGTTGGTTGCCGAATCTGATACGCCTTTCACGCTTTTAACTGCCCTTTATTACGCTAAGCTTTTCGGCGTAGAGGACCAC
>JBFOLV010000394.1:0-5183 GCA_040830325.1 Kordiimonas sp.
ACCTTAAAAACACTACCCATGTTGATGATTTCAACAATAATTCTTCTGGGTTCAACCATAGTAAAGACTATACAGCAATTGCTCTTGATAGGCCAAGGCGTTTCCAAACGTCTTCAAGTGCTTCAATAAGAGAATCCATAGCTTTATCATCATGCAATGGGCCAGGAGTAAAACGAAGACGCTCCGTCCCACGCGGTACAGTTGGGTAATTAATTGGCTGCACATACACCCCGTATTCATTGAGTAGCATGTCGGAGGCTTCCTTACAGAGCACAGGATCGCCAATGAAAAGTGGTACGATATGAGTAACAGACTCCATCACTGGCAAGTCTGCAGCCTTCATACGAGCTTTTAATTCAGCAGCGCGTTCCTGCTGTGCATCACGTTCACTAGAACTGCTTTTTAGATACTGAATACTTGCAAGAGCACCAGCCGCCAAAACTGGGCTTAAAGCCGTAGTAAAAATGAAACCTGACGCATGGCTGCGAATAACGTCAACAAGTGATTTGGAAGACGCAATATAGCCGCCCATTACGCCAAACGCCTTACCAAGCGTTCCTTCAATAATGGTGAGACGGTGAGACAACCCTTCACGCTCAGATACACCGCCACCTCTAGGCCCGTACATGCCAACAGCATGCACTTCGTCTAAATATGTCATAGCGCCGTATTTGTCTGCCAAGTCACAAATTGCTTCAATCGGCGCTATATCGCCATCCATTGAATAGACAGACTCAAACGCGATAATTTTAGGAGACGTTGGGTTAGCTGCCTTAAGTAGCTCCTCCAGGTGCTCTAGATCGTTATGCCTGAAAATGTGCTTTTTTGCGCCGCTATTACGAATACCTTGTATCATAGACGCGTGATTGAGGCTGTCTGAGAAAATTTCACAGCCAGGCAAAATCTTAGCGACTGTCGAAAGTGTCGCTTCGTTAGAAATATAGCCGCTAGTGAAAAGAAGCGCAGCCTCTTTCCCGTGCAGGTCTGCTAACTCACTTTCGAGAAGTACATGATAATGGTTCGTACCAGAAATATTACGAGTACCGCCTGCACCTGCGCCTGTCTCATCAAGCGCCGAGTGCATAGCTTCTAGAACTTTAGGATGTTGCCCCATGCCTAGATAATCGTTGGAGCACCACACAGTAATGCTCCGGGCGTTATCTCCTGCGTCATGACGAAGTGCTCTCGGGAAATTTCCTCGCTCACGCGATATATCTGCAAAAACCCGATACCGGCCTTCTGCTTTGATCGCTTCAATCGCGTCAGCAAAGATTTTTTCGTAATCCATCGCGTCTATCCGTCAACTATGACACTGAACAAAATTTGCTCGCTACATACAGCAAGAAACCCTTGAAAGTCCAGCGGCGAAAATGTCGCAGGCACTGTGATTACTTAATTTAAGACGTTCTCGCCTGATATTAAAGGCCAAAATGTATTTTGTCTGACCAAAAGCGCTCTAGGTTACGCAAATTTTTGCGCAAGTGCTTAAGCTCATCATGGGCAATCAGATCGTCTTGCATCAATTCATCCAAGTGCTGCTGATACAAATCATCCATCAGCTTCCTTATTTCATACCCTTTATCGGTTAACGAAATACGAACAGCACGACGATCATAATCTGAGCGTTCATGGCGCAAGTAGCCCATTTCTACTAGCTTTTTAAGATTGTAGGAGACGTTAGAGCCCTGGTAATAGCCACGTGTTTTTAACTCGCCCGCAGTCATCTCATTTTCTCCAATATTATGGAGAAGCAAAGCTTGCACGGGGTTCAGGTCATTTTTCCCAATGTGTTCTAGATGATTTTTTAGAACATCAAGTAACCGCCTGTGAAGGCGTTCAACCAAAGACAAGATGTCTAAAAATAGAAACCTTGGATCATTAAAGTCATAACCACTCATTTTTCGTCTGCCTGTTTAAATTTACCGCTCGTTTCCAAACGGCTCTAGTTTGCCTGATATTTAAATCGATTTTTCATCGAATCGTTTAGGCTACTCTGTTCCACAAGTCCTAACTCTTTGTTAATGCTAAAATTGTAGCAAAATTGCATCTTTTTTATTGAGCTTCTGAGACAGAATGCCACGTGACAGAGAGAACGGCTTTCGTTAGGTTAACGGAAACACCTTGAGGATAAATTTATGACCGCACGTTTCCCATCAACTCGTCTTCGTCGCCCTCGTGCTACAGACTGGTCCCGCCGCCTTGTCCGCGAAAACAGTTTAGCAGTTGATGACCTGATATGGCCACTCTTTATCCGTGATGGAAAGAATGAACGAGAGGAAGTCAATTCAATGCCTGGCGTCAACCGCTTGAGCATTGATCAAGCGGTTTTGGAAGTAAAAGAGGCGCGCGATCTAGGGATACCATGCGTTGCCCTATTCCCTAGCACCCCCTCAAATCTCAGGTCTGACCGGGGCGATGAAGCGCTAAATGAGAATAACCTCATTAACTCCGCGATGAAAGCAATCAAAGACGCGGTGCCAGAAGTTGGTCTTCTAGCAGATGTCGCCTTGGACCCATATACCAGCCACGGTCAGGACGGTATATTAGAACGAGATGAAATTCTGAACGATGAAACCATTGGCGTTCTTGTCCAACAGGCTGTTTTGCAGGCGAAATCGGGGGCAGATATCATCGCTCCTTCCGACATGATGGATGGCCGTATTGGCGCCATAAGGGCAGAACTTGACAAAGCTGGCTATAGCAACGTGCAAATCATGGCATACAGCGCCAAATATGCGTCAGCATTTTATGGCCCATTCCGCGATGCCGTCGGAAGCACTGGTGTCCTGTCGGGTAATAAAAAAACCTATCAAATGGACCCGGCAAACCGTGCTGAAGCCATACGTGAAGTAGAGCTGGATATCAACGAAGGCGCCGACAGTGTTATGATCAAGCCAGGCATGCCGTACCTTGACATCATTCGTGATGTTAAAGACGCTTTTGGTGTACCCACATACGCTTATCAAGTGTCCGGTGAATATGCGATGCTGGTCGCAGCAGCTCAAAATGGTTGGCTTGACCGTGATGCCGTCGTCGCAGAAAGTCTTCTGGCCTTCAAACGCGCAGGCGCAGACGGTATTTTGACCTACTTTGCGAAAGAAATAGCCAAGAAACTCTCAGCCTAACTCCGCTTTTTTACTGAGTGCCATCTGAAGGCTGGTTTTCATCAGCGTTTTCTGCATCGCCCTCTACGGGCTCATCTTCCAATTCAGGAAATTCAACCATCATATACTTGAGGTTTGCCTTTTCGTTATTTACTTCCCAACGTAAGCCAAGTTCATGTGAGTCATAAAAAACAGGCATCACCCTACCGCTTAGTTTCGCAGCCTTACATGTGCGGCTAATATTACGTGCGGTGCCGTCATTCCATGCCCTAAAGCTTTGATCCGCTAGCTTGCTACCGTCCAGCCATTCAATCTCAGCTTTCTCATCACAGGTAGCACTCAGCCCAATCCAAGCCTTGTTTGAATGCAAATCTAGGAAATTCAGTAGAAGAAAGTAATGAACCGCCCCGGTTTTAACATGGGCAAGCCGCCCTTCACGCTCCTTATAGCGATACCCCCGAACCATGCGCTGCGCATGTTCCCATGTATGAGGCGGGCGCCCATAAAACTCAAACATCTGGAAATAACTGCCGGTTGTTGGCTCTAGTTTCACATCGCCAATAGGCCGTGCAACGGCCGTTCCAGTGTCATCCACACCCTGAAACATCATCGTTGCTGCAACTAGTACACTTGCCAAAAACATCGTATCTCCTCGCGGTCACCACAGTGATTACATTTATATAGTAGCAAAGCCTTGAGATAAAAGAAGAATTATTCTGGTCGGCCTCTCGCTAATGACTTTACAATACCGCGTAAAGTCTGAACCTCCTGTGAAGAGAACCCAGCGTTTTGTATTAAGTTTCGGATTGTCCTTACCTGCGTACCACGGCGGCCTTCACTTCGAAAGAAACCCTTAGCAGACAATTCACCTTCCAAATGCTCCATCAACCCAACAACTTCGCTCTTGGAGGCTAAGCCCTCCGGGTGTGCGGGCTGAAAAGCAGGCGTGGCATCATTTTCGCGGTGAAATTCATAGGCTGTTAGAATAACTGCCTGAGCCAAATTAAGGCTGCCATATTCCGGGTTAACTGGAATTGTGAGAACGGTATCAGCTAAGGCAACATCATCGTTCGTCATGCCTGAACGCTCTGGCCCAAACATAATCGCGGGTTGCTCCCCTTCTGAAATCATGGCCTTCATCTGCTTAGCTGCTTCACTTGCAGTTACAACAGGTTTAGGCATATCTCGGTCACGAACAGTCGTTGCATAAACATGTGTACAGTCTGCTACAGCAGCTTCCACTGTTTCATAAACGCGCGCTTCATCAATAACCGACCCTGCTCCTGCTGCAGACGGTCCTGCATCAGGGTTTGGCCAACCATCACGAGGCGCAACAAGGCGCAGGTCTGTGAGGCCAAAGTTGAGCATAGCGCGCGCGGCCTTACCGATATTTTCGCCAAGCTGCGGCCGAATAAGAATAATTGCCGGCTGTTTAGCCATTCTTAATCTGCCTTACGCCATTTGGTACCATCGGGACCATCTTCAAGCGCAACACCCTTTGAAAGCAACTCGTCACGAATTCGATCTGATTCCGCAAAATCTTTATTTGCGCGCGCTGTCAAACGCTTCTCAATAAGAACACCAATTTCTTCAGCTGTGATCCCCTCAATGTCATCACCTTGGAACCAGTCCGATGTAGACATATTAAGCAAACCAATAAAACGTGCACCAGCAAGCAGGTCTGCCGCTGTTTCTTCAGATGCCAAACCATCAAGTTCCGCAATTGCCTTTGGCGTGTTCAAATCATCAGCTAAAGCTTCAATGATTGAATTAGGCACTTCAGCAGCAGGTTCAACACCTTCCACCAAACGATACCAGCGATCCAAACGGCGTTTTTGTTCCTTGGCGTTATCATGAGAAAAATCAACAGGCTGCCTATAGTGCGCTGTTAGTAAGGATAAACGAACAGGCTCGCCGCCGTGCTCCTCAAGGAGCGATCTGATTGTATGAAAATTACCAAGCGACTTGGACATTTTCACACCATCAACGGTTAGATAACCATTATGCAGCCAATATTTCACGAAATCTTTGCCGTGCGTACATTCACTCTGCGCAATTTCATTCTCATGATGTGGGAAA
>JBFOLV010000395.1:0-2447 GCA_040830325.1 Kordiimonas sp.
AATATTTGGGATAAGCTCATGTTCGATGAAGTTCAAAAACTTCTCTGACTGGCCGCTGGTATCCCTGCCAAAGGCTTTTGCACCAGTGCGCCGGAGGTCACGTTCCCGCTTGCCCATCATATCAATGGCAACAAGGATAAAATCCTGACCGGCTACCATCCTGCCTGAAAGCACTGCGAGTGAACTGTTGCGCACCCGTTCACCGTCGACGGTATAGATAACAAGATAGTTTTTATCGGGGCTGTTTTTATAATCAGAGGGCAAATAAACGCGGTACGGCCGGCTTTCGCCCATCTTAATGGAAGCAATAGTGTAGCTCTTTGCATCCTGCTCAATCAGATACAGGGCTCCTGTAAGTGTGAGGGAGAACCCTGCCGCAGTAAGGATGCCTATTGCCAACAGGTTTTTGATCCACGCCATAAGTCTGTCCCTCCTGGGGTTCAGCTTATGGGAAAACGCGCATGCAGGCTATCCCCGCTGGTGTTGCAGCTCGCCAGCAATATAAGTGTGGCTAACGGTGCGGTCGTCACCTAGCATGGAAAGCACAAACAACAGCTCATGCAGGTTGTGAGTGTTCTTGAGGCGGCGTTGCAGAAGCGGTGTGGCGGCCTTATCCAGAACGATAAAGTCCGCTTCTTTCCCTTTCTTGAAACTACCGACCTTGTCGCTCATGTTCAGGGCCTTTGCACCGCCTAGAGTCGCTAGGTAAAAGCTTTTGAAAGGTGTCAGTTTGTCACCTTTGAGGTGGCAAACCTTGTAGGCTTCATTCATTGTTTGTAAGAGCGAGAAACTGGTGCCAGCGCCTACATCCGTGCCCAAGCCAACGTCCATACCGTATTTTTCCGCCTCTTTTATATTGAACAAGCCACTGCCCAGAAACAGATTTGAGGTTGGGCAAAAGCTGATGGCGGCATCAGCCTCGGCCATGCGCTGGAATTCGTCGCCGTTTAGGTGAATGCAGTGTGCAAATACGCTGCGGTTGGTCAGCAGGCCAAATTTGGCGTAAGCGTCGAGGTAGCCGTTGGCGTCGGGATACAGCTCATTTACCCATTCAATTTCGGCAATATTTTCAGAGAGATGCGTTTGCATCAACAGATCAGGAATTTCTTCCAAAAGTTTGCCTGCAAGTGTTAGCTGCTCATCTGAGCAAGCTGGGGCAAAGCGCGGTGTTATGGCATATTGAAGGCGCCCCTTACCGTGCCATTTTTTAATAAGCTCTCTATTGTCTGCGTCACTGCTTTTTGCTGTGTCCCGCACACTTTCGGGTACATTGCGGTCCATCAGGGCTTTGCCTGCCGCGATGCGCATGCCGCGCTCAAACGCTTCGGCAAACAAGGCGTCGGCGCTTTCTTTATGTACCGACCCAAACACCAACGCGGTCGTGGTGCCATTCTTTAGCAGTTCATCGATGAAAAACTTGGCGCATTCCTCAGCGTGCGCGGGGTCTGCGAATTTGGCTTCTTCGGGAAAAGTATATTTGTTGAGCCAATCCAGCAGTTGTTCGCCGAAGGAAGCTATCATGTCAAGCTGTGGGAAATGGATATGTGTGTCGATGAAGCCGGGTACGATCAGATTATTGCCGTGATCGACAATCTCGGTGCATTGGGCCAATATGTCCTTAAGGTCTGGACCGTCACCTGCCGCAATCACATGGCCATTTTCAACAATCAGTACCCCATCTTTATAGAATTCATGTGCGTCTTCGATCCCCGTGATTGAAGGATCATCCACCATATGAAACACAGAACCTCTATAGGCCTTCATGCCTTTTCCCTCAGCAAATTCGCGCCGGTTTCTGCCGCGCAGTGTACACAAAACAAACAAAAACGGCACTGCTTCTGTTGCCAAGAAACGGTACCGCTTTATGGCTCCCTATTAAAATCCTGACTCTTTGGTCAGTCAAGGAAAAAGGTCACTGGGCACCCGAAAGTCGTGTTGTTTCGGCGCTTTGCACGGGGTGCCCAAATCTGCCGATGACTTAAAGCTTCTTGTTCATGCTGGCTATATCCACAGCCACCATGATCTTATCGACTTCGCCGTCCTCAGCGTAGAGGGGGAGGTATAGGGCATAAGCTTTCAGATATTGTTTTTGTTCGTCAAAGCCTGGTGCCACCGTTAACAGTGGTTCGCGGCCCTCCACAACTTTCGCGGACACTTGATAGATACGTTGGACCGCTTCTTTGTTGGGCATACTTTCTATGCTTTTTCCGGAAATTTCGCTGTAATAGCTGGCAAAATAGGTGCCTATCAGGCGGACAGTCAGATTAAAGCTATCGTCTCCTTGTATCACATCCATCATGACGATGCGATCAAGGTGCTTGGCCATCTTTGCTGGCTTAATGTCAGCACGTGTTGGTGAGGCGAGGCTTGACCAGTATGTATATAATAAATCTAAACTTGTGCTGTGGCCCGAAATTTCCTCACCAGCATACATAGTTACATAGCTG
>JBFOLV010000396.1:0-3232 GCA_040830325.1 Kordiimonas sp.
AACTGTTGCCAGCAGAGCCGCATTCCGTGGTGATAGTTCCGATATGATGCATTATGCCGCCAGTAAGGGGGCGGTTGTTGCCATGATGCGCACTATTGCAAGGGCCTTTGCCCGTGACGGTATTTATGCCTATCTGATAGCCCCAGGATGGGTGAAGACCGACATGGCATCTGTTGCTTATGAACCCGGGAACGAACATATGTTGCAAGAAGTGCCTATGGGTGATGCGGCCCCACCAGAGGAAATTGGCAATATGATTGCGTTCCTACTATCGGGCCTAGTGAACCATGCAACAGGTGCGACCTTCGACATTAACGGCGCTAGTTATGTACGATGATACGGTGAGAGGGTATAGTGAAAGGATCCTCTCCTTTCACTATGAGCTAGCTTGAAAGGCTGTCTTTCAATTCTTCAAGCTCTAGCCATCGCATTTCTTTTTCCTCAAGGGTCGCCTGCCCGATCTCAATGTCTTTGGTAAGCTGACTAAACTTCTCTGGGTTTTTGCCATAAAGCTGCGGATCACTGATCTCCGCTTCCATTTGAGCAATCTTAAATGTCAGACTCTCAATTTCAGCCGGCAATGTGTCTAACTCCCGTTGATCTTTATAGGATAGTTTCTTCGACTTTTTCTTAGGTGCATCAGAAATTGCCACAACCTTGGACTTTTCCGCAGCCTGCGTTGTCTGTATTTCAGCTTTGGCTGTCAGTCGCTGCTGTGCCTTATAATCACTGTAACCGCCCGCATATTCTATCGCAGTACCATCACCTTCCAGAACGACAGAACTCGTCACAACCCGGTCAAGAAAATCCCGATCATGAGAAACAAGTAGGATTGTACCTTTATAATCTGCGAGAACTTCTTGAAGCAGGTCAAGCGTGTCCATATCCAAGTCATTGGTTGGCTCATCAAGCACCAAAAGATTAGAAGGCTTGGCAAATTTCTTAGCTATCAGCAGCCTATTGCGTTCCCCACCTGAAAGTGCGGATACAGGTGTACGTGCAACACTCGGGTCAAACAAAAAGTCCTTTAGGTATGTCATGATGTGCTTGGTTTCATCACCAATTTGCATCCATTCACCGCGCCCACCTGTTAACACATCCATAATGGTCATGTCGTCCTTAAGGTCTGCACGTTTCTGGTCAATCGTTTGCATTTCAAGGTTAGTACCGAGTTTAACTGCCCCTTCATCAGGCGTAAGTTCGCCTATGAGTATTTTCAACAATGTTGATTTACCAACACCGTTTGGCCCAATGATGCCAACACGGTCGCCGCGAGCGATACGCGTCGTGAAACCTTCAAACAACGTGCGCCCTTCGTAACTTTTACCAATACCTTTGGCTTCGATAACGCGCGTGCCTGAACGGCCGCCTCCAGCCATGGAGATATTCACATTACCTTCTGCTTTAATAATAGCCTTACGCTCGCCTCGCATCGCGTGAAGCCTACGCAACCTGCCTTGGTTCCGTGTCCGCCTCGCACTAATCCCTTCAACAGACCAACGCGTTTCTTCCTTAATTACCTTATCAAGCTTCTTGAGCGCTTCTGCTTCTTCTTCGTAAGTTTTTTCCTGCCATGCTTCGAATTTTTCGAAACCATCATCAAGCCGGCGAATTTTACCGCGGTCTAACCACAAACAGGCGGTTGTCAGATTGTTGAGGAAAGTTCTGTCGTGGCTGATTAACACCATTGCACCACGCCACGCCTTTAAATACCCCTCCAGCCACTGGATCGTATTAATATCCATATGGTTTGTCGGCTCATCCAAGAGCAAGAGTTCTGGCTCGCTAATGAGCGTACGTGCGAGCGCCGCCCGGCGCATTTCACCGCCAGATGCCGTTTCTGGTGCAGCGCCTGCTTTAATACTTAGGTCTTCAACCAATACGTCAGCACGATACGCTTGATCACGCTCGTCTTCAGGCAATCCACCGACGATATAGTCATAGAGTGTTGCATAACCAGACGCATCTGGCTCTTGCGGCAGGTATGCGACATTCGCCCCTGGCTGAACCCAGCGCTCACCGCCATCAGCTTCAATAAGTCGCGCGATCACCTTCATCAAGGGAGATTTACCAGCGCCATTTCTGCCAATCAGACAAAGCCTATCACTCACCCCGATATGCATTTCCAGCTTATCGAGCACAGGGTTCGCACCCCAGTGAAGGTCTATATCTCGCAAACTTAAAATGGGCGGTGCCATATGGCCAAACTCCAGAAACAATTGAAGGGGCCTTATAGGCCTTTTTTTTGGCTAAACACAAGGCCAGAGGCCCTCCTCACGATCTTTTCAAATTCAAATAGTTTGCGGCGTCCACACTAAGCTCTATGCTCCTCTAAAACACGGGAGGATAAATATGAACTTGTTAGCCAAAACAATGGCCAGTGCATTGATACTTGCAGGCGGCGTAAATGCCGATGAACCAATCACTGCCCTAAAAGCTGAGGTGGCGAAGGATTATCCATATCTGGAAAGCCTTTATACCCACCTACATAGCAACCCAGAGATATCCTTACAGGAAGAACAGACCTCAGCCCGCATAGCGGAAGAACTGCGCAACATTGGATATGATGTCACTACAGGTGTTGGGGGCTATGGCGTCGTGGGTGTACTCAAGAATGGTGAAGGCCCAACAGTTCTAATAAGAACAGACACAGACGGCTTACCTGTCCTTGAAAAAACCGGCGTACCGCATGCTAGTACAGTAACCACCGTCGATCCGAACGGTAAAACAGTACCTGTGATGCATGCGTGTGGCCACGATGTCCATATGACTTCCTTTATTGGAACAGCCCGCCGACTGGTAGCCATGCGAGACAGCTGGAGTGGCACTTTGGTGATGATCGGCCAACCCGCAGAAGAACGCGTACTAGGCGCAAAGGCCATGCTTGATGATGGCTTATTTGAGCGCTTCCCTCGCCCAGATTACAATTTGGCGCTGCATGTTAGCCCAACAATTGCTGCTGGAGACATCGGTCTTGTAGAGGGCTTCGCTCTTGCGAACGTAGACTCTGTGGATATTGCTATTAAAGGTGTAAGCGGCCACGGCGCATACCCTCACACTACGAAAGACCCAGTAGTTCTTGGTTCCCAAATTGTAATGGCACTGCAAACGCTAGTATCCCGCGAAACTTCGCCGCTTGATTCCGCTGTTGTTACAGTTGGGTCGTTCCATGCTGGTACCAAGCATAATATTATCTCAGACAATGCACATTTACAGCTTACAGTAAGATCAT
>JBFOLV010000397.1:0-6851 GCA_040830325.1 Kordiimonas sp.
TTAGCTGTTTCTTTCTCAGAGAATTTAGCCGAACCACCAACTAGAATGATGTGCGTATAGCTGCGTAGATCAACATGATTGAAACGGCTTTTGCGAACAAGCGTAACCGGCATGTTCATCTTATGATCGAGAAGGTGCCATACCTCACCCGCATCATATGAACTAATGCCAGGACCGGTGATTAGAAGTGGCTTTGGCGCCGATAAGTCAGCAACACTGTTGCGCCCCCCAATATCTGCGCCCACATTCACTGTGTGCCCTGATTTTACAGCGTGAACCGTTAAGCCGTTTTCAAGCGCAAGTTTCTGCACGAGTGCATCAATTACGACACCATCCACAGTTTGCAAATGCTTCTGAACGATGATGGCACCACGCGCCATGTCCACATTACCGCGCGATGTTACAACCGTTGTTGGCTCTTTGGTTACGCGAACCATAATGCCTTCTTGAAGAAGGGCATTCACGGCTTTTGGCGCGTAATAATCAGACCAACGGAACATATAGGCATAATCAGACTGATCAGGTGCCGACACAGTAATGCCTGTACTCACTGCTTCAGCGCCCAACTTACCACGAAGACCTGAGGTTACTTCATCGTACTCAAGGCCATACGCAAGCGGGAGTGTCCAACCGGACACATCATAGAAAACCTTACTTGGGAATTCCGTAATCCGGTTAAAGAGCGCTTTCGCCATACGGTATTGAGGCTGGTCCATTGGTACAATGAAACTTTCTTCACCGTATGTTGTGCCGCCTGCCTTTACGCTACCTGAAACACGGTAAGTCTTCACATGATGGCGTGCGAGCAAATCAAGGAACATATCCATGCGTGCCGTGTCTTCTGGTGCTCGGAAAACATAGCCTTTTACTTTGTCAGCTCTCGCTAGGCCGCTGGCTTCTGCATAGAAATTACGCTGATAGTCATGCAACTTGCCGCGCATACCAGCGGCGCCCTCAATAGTTGAAAGGCTTGTACCACAATGCGTTTGGATATTCTCAGCATAAGTTTTAACGCCCAGACTGCCTTTTTTAGCCACACCCATCTGCGCGCCAGCTTCAAAGAGAATACCAAGCGATCCGTTGATTTGCGGATAAGTAGACCCTTTACCCACATAAAAATTATCGAAGCTTTCTTCAGTATAATAAAGCTTATTTTCACTATCCAGCCACTTGGCATGATAGCCAGCAATTTCTACTAATAGCTCGCGGCCTTTTGCAGGAATAAGTGGGTACTTCCGTGCTGGCACACCTGGGTGGAAATAATAGCTGCTGTTAGAGCCCATTTCATGGAAATCCGCAGAAACCTGAGGCTTCCACTCGTGCCACTTTGTTAACCAAGCCCGGCTTTCCGGCTGTGTTTGAAGGAGCCATTGGCGGTTAAGATCAAACCAATAATGATTTGTCCTGCCGCCCGGCCACATTTGATTGTGAATTTCATGATTACCATCTGTCGCCCGTAGGTTGGAACCGTAGCCCGTTACCCAGTTAGCGCGACGTGCATGACCATCAGGGTTAAAGACCGCAGTGATAAGGACTACACTGTTATCAAGCTGGTTCTTCGTTTTCTCATCCTGTGCGGCAGCAAGGTGATAAATAGTAGGAATAGCCGCATCCATGCCGCTGGCTTCAGCGCCGTGCACACCGTAATTAATCCATGTCACAACAGGAAGATCGTCAGAAGCCTGACTTGCTGTCGCTGGGTTACTACGCGCAACGTGCGCTGCCTTAATTGCCTCAAGGCGCGCATGGTTTTCCGGAGAGGTTACTGTAATGAAAAGTATCGGGCGCTTTTCATGGCTATAGCCAATTGTCTCAACTTGCATACGCGGGCTTTTTTCAGCCACTTGACGAATGTAAGAAACAAACAAATCATGCCGTAAAGGTTGATCACCAATATCATGGCCAAACACTTCCGCTGGCTTCATGACACTTTGGTCGTAACTAACACCCTTAACCAGAAAATAGTCTAACGGCTCTGCGCGCACGCCTGCGGTCAGCAGCCCAAACATGCAACAAACAAGTGAGCCTATGCTCAATAATCGTTTTGTCATTTTTCCCTCAATCTTTTTATTCATTATAAATTTCCCTGCAGCTTGACCTAAAGATTAGTCGATGCAAAGGAAATATGCCTTGCGGCGAACCGTGCCCCGAAAACGACATATGCCCTAAGTTAGATAGATTTCATCGCTTCATAATCAATTGGGACGTTCTTATCCAGCGTATGCGCCCCTTCTGGCATCGGATACTTCAAACCATTTCCGCAGTTAAATAAAACTACCTGATCGTTTTTACTTACTCGCCCATCCTTTAACGCATTGAGATAAGCTGCATATGTTGCCGCCCCTTCAGGGCAAACCAACACACCTTCCCGGCTACCAATTTCTTGTCGCGCATTTTCAATCTCTTCGTCATCGACTGCAACCGCGAAACCACCGCTTTCACGTACAGCATCAAGAATGAGAAAATCCCCAACAGCGATCGGCACCCTGATACCTGCTGCTGTTGTATGTGCATTTTGCCAAAGTTCAGCATGACGGGCACCGTCCTCATACGCTTTTACAATCGGCGCACACCCTGAAGCTTGAACAGAAATCATTTTCGGGCGTTTTGACCCAATCCAGCCAAGCTTTTCAAGCTCATCGAAGGCCTTCCACATTCCTATCAGGCCAGTACCACCACCTGTCGGATAGAATATTGCATCTGGTACTGTCCAGCCAAGTTGGGCAGCCAACTCAAGCCCCATAGTTTTTTTGCCTTCAATGCGATAAGGCTCTTTCAAGGTTGAGAGATCAAACCACCCCATCGGCTCTTTACCCTCGCCAACAATTTTACCGCAGTCATTAATAAGGCCGTTCACCCGCCATACCTTGCCACCCATAAGACTGATCTCTCTAATGTTAGCGTCAGGCGTATCGTCTGGTGCAAAAATATAGCTCTCGATACCGGCACGCGTTGCGTAAGCCGCCATTGCCGCGCCAGCGTTCCCGTTGGTTGGCAAAGCAAGTCGCTTGAGACCAAATTCTTTTGCCATAGCCACTGCAACACCAAGTCCCCGAGCCTTAAAGCTGCCGGTTGGCATATGGCCTTCATCTTTTATGATAATTTCCCCCGTCACACCGTGATCAGCTGCAAGAGTGGGGCAAGGCATCAAAGGCGTATCCACCTCACCTAAACGAATTACATTCTCATCCTGCGTAACAGGCAGTAGTTCACGCCATTTCCAAAACCCGCCAGACCTTGCCCAGATATCCTCTTTGCTTACGGACGCGCGAATACCGTCGAGGTCATAACGCACCAATAGCGGACGGCCCTTTCGAGAAAGACCATGCAACTCACCTGCTACATAATCACTTTCCCCAGAAATACCGCATTCAAGATGGCTAACAAATGACGCAAAATCTGACACGCTCAATACCCTTTCCCAAACTCTGAAATTTGGCTTACAAAAACATGTATGGAAGAAAAAGACAAATGTCCTTTATGTGATCGTCCTTTCGGGAAAGACGTTCAAATGCATCACCTTATCCCCAAATCACAGGGTGGCAGAGAAACAATTCCGCTTCATCCGATTTGCCACCGCAAGCTTCACGCCCTATTTAACGAAAAAGAGCTCGCGCGCACCTATGCAACAATAGAAGCGTTGAGGGCCCACGAAGAGATCAAAAGCTTTGTCACATGGCTTAAAGGCAAACCGGCTGATTTCTACCGTAGGACCGCACCAAAAGGAGGCCGAAAGGCCTCTGGGCGTAGATGAGCAAAATAACGGCAGAAAGCCGCAGATGTGAGTTGGACACTTTAGTATGGAAAAAGCACCCATTTCCTTTGAGCAATGGAGCCAGTGCGGAAAATATTTTGAATGGCGTGACCATAATGTTTTTTACCAACGTGGCGGTAAGGGTGAAGTTTTACTGATGATTCACGGTTTCCCGACATGTGGTTGGGATTGGTGCTGGGTGTCGAAGCACTTGCTTGACCGGTTTCATATGGTAGTACCCGATTTACTGGACTATGGTTTGTCGCTAAACGCACGCCTCAAACCATGTTCCACAGCTGATCAGGCAGATATGCTAGAGGCATTGATGCAACACCGGGGCATAGAAGAAGTTCATATCCTGTCTCACAATGTCGGGGATACAGTTACTCAGGAGTTGCTTGCAAGATTTAACAAAAGTGAACTTTCCTTCCGTATCAAAAGCTGCGTCTTTCTGAACGGAGGCATGATCCCCTCACTGCATCGCCCAAGGTTAATGCAACGCCTTCTTGCTGGGCCGCTTGGTCCGTTCATCTGCCGCTTTATGAACAGGAAGCATTTCTTGAATGGTTTTGCAGAAATATTTGGCAGACATACCCGCCCATCTGGTGAGATGCTTGCTGAATTTTGGCCTGCTGTTCGAGGTATCAACGGCCGAGGCTCTTTCACTCGGCGTATTAAATACATGGCAGAACGAAAAGCAAACGCGGAACGCTGGGTGACCGCGCTCACAGAAGCAAAACTACCAATGATGCTAATTAATGGCCTTGCGGATCCAATCTCTGGCGCGCACGCTGCTGATGGCTTTGAGAAACTATTGCCAAAAGCCAAAATAGCGCGTCTGCCGGAAATTGGCCATTACCCGCAAATTGAAGCGCCTGACACCGTTGTGGATTTGGTAAACAGGTTTCATGACTGCATTTTGGAAAAAACCACTGAAACTTGATTACCAGCCACTCAAGTTTTATCGCTATTGTTTCCACCCTATCCACGCAGTAGGTTAGCGCGCTTATAGATATATAAAGGTGATACCCTAGATATCGCCAACAACAATGGCAGCAGACCAAGCATGAACGAAAAAGCACTATCAACCAAACCAACCCGCCTTCAAGCGCTTCTCGCATGCGCCACTATTATGGCAGGGATAGTACTCAATCTTGCTGGTATTGACCTTGTTTTACCCTCCGTTCCAGCGATGCCGGAGATTTTCGGCACAACAGTTGCCATGTCACAGCAGGTACTTTCAGCATTTGTTGCTGGTACAACACTAGGGCTTCTGGTTTTTGGAAGTCTTGCCGAACACATTGGCCGAAGGCGGTTATTCATCACATCACTCGTGACATACGGCTTGTTATCATTTGCTTGCACCTTCTCAACCGACATCTGGCACCTAATCATTTTACGCTTTTTGCAAGGTGCGGCTGCAACAGGCGCAGCAGTATTAGCCCCAGGGTTAATTAGAAGTCTCTTCTCAGAACATGGTGCAATGCGAGCGATTGGTGCCATGGGCAGTATTGAATCACTTGTTCCCGGCCTTGCTCCACTTGCAGGCGCTTGGCTCTACAAAGGGTATGGCTGGGAAGCTTCCTTTGCCCTAACGGCTATATTGCTCGGCATTGTGTGTCTGTTGGTGGTTATCCGACCCACACTTATACCCAGCATTGGTGTAAAAACTCATACAGGCAAAGGGAGTTATATGAAGCTCCTGAAGAACAGTGCCTACATGCGTTATGCTCAAGGCCACGCCTTAACAGTTGGTGGCTTGCTAACATTTGTATTTTCTGCGCCAGCAATCATTGTACAAACAATGGGCGGCACCATCGACAACTTCATCACCATGCAGATGGTCGGTGTTGCTACCTTTATCATTTCCGCAAATATGGCAAGCGGTCTTGCCAAACGTTTTGGAACAGAAACCATGATTATGGTCGGCACAATAGTTTGCGTGTTCTCTACATTCATTTTGCTTGCTTATGCTATTTGGGGCGCCAATGATCCAACACATTTGCCCGCCCTTTTCTGGGTTCTGAACACAGGGGTAGGTTTACGGGCTGGTCCTGGGTTTGTTATGGCCCTCAAAGCCGCGAACGGTGACGACGACAGGGCATCAGCCCTTATTATACTTTCCATCACTGGCTTTGCTGCAATTGCAACTGCTGTTGTTGCGCCCTTCATTCAAGTAGGTCTTATCGCCCTCACGGTAACAACTTGCTTGATTGTGCTCGCCGCATTGGTATTGATGCTGGTTATACCGCCCATCAAAGATGCTACCGAAGCACAAGAATAAACTATTTACGGAGAAGAGTATGTCCCGTTTTGCGTATGTAAATGGTGCCTATGTACCTATGGATATGGCTTTCGTGCATATCGAAGATCGCGGCTATCAATTTTCTGATGGGGTTTATGAGGTCGTATCAATCCGGCGAGGGAAATGCATCGATTTGGAACCGCATTTAGACCGCTTGTGGCGCTCCATGAACGAATTACAAATTGAAGAGCCAATGGCCCGTAGTTCAATGAGAGTGGTGATGGCAGAAACCATTCGTCGCAACCGACTAAAAGATGCCATCCTTTATATTCAAGTTTCTCGAGGTGTAGCGAGACGGGACCACCCTTTCCCTGCAAACACACCGTCCTCGCTGGTAATGACATGCCGCAGATTCAATTTTGATGCTGTTAAAGAACGCGCCAAAACGGGGGTAAAAGTTATTAGCCAAGCTGACAATCGTTGGGGCCGCTGCGATATTAAATCTATTTCACTTCTTCCAAATATTCTCGCCAAACAAGCTGCCCGTGAAAGCGGAAGCTTTGAAGCCATTATGGTTGATGACAAAGGTTATGTTACCGAAGGGAGCAGCACAAATATCTGGATGGTGACCGCAGACGGCAAACTCGTGACCCGCCCAACCAAGGACAATATCTTACCCGGCATTACTCGCGCCGCAGTGTTGTCAATCGCTGAAGAGCTACAAATGCCAATTGAAGAGCGTGCTTTCACCCTTGAAGAGGCAGAAAAAGCGCCAGAGATGTTCCTCACCAGCAGCACAAGCTGTGCAATGCCAATCACCCAACTGGATGATACGGCAATTGGTACGGGAAA
>JBFOLV010000398.1:0-10764 GCA_040830325.1 Kordiimonas sp.
AGCAGGTGAATGACGGGATTATCCCCCTTGCTCGGCTTGATGATGCTGTTCGTCGTATTTTGCGTGTGAAAATGCGCGCTGGACTGTTTGATGCTGGAAAGCCAAGTACGCGGCCGTTAGCTGCAGATGTCAGTATCATTGGTCATCCTGAGCATCGGGCTGTAGCGCGTCAGGCCGCCGCAGAATCCCTTGTATTATTAAAAAATAACAAGGGCGTGTTGCCCATCAATGCGAGTGGCCGGGTACTGGTTACTGGTGATGGCGCTCACAATATTGGCAAGCAAACCGGTGGTTGGACTTTATCATGGCAGGGTACTGGGAATGAGAATGAAGACTTTCCAAATGGAAATTCTATCTGGGAAGGCATTTATGAGGCTGTGACTGATGGAGGGGGCATACCAGTTTTATCGGCCGATGGTAGTTATGAGGTGAAGCCGGATGTCGCTGTCGTGGTGTTTGGCGAGAATCCTTACGCAGAGTTTCAGGGAGACAGGGACCATCTCGCATACGGCAATGATAAGAACAATGAAGTTGAGTTGTTGAAATCATATAAAGCTCAAGGAATTCCTGTAGTCGCAGTCTTCATTAGTGGTCGGCCCATGTATGCTACGCCAGAAATTAACGCAGCTGACGCTTTCGTGGCGGCCTGGTTACCTGGTTCAGAGGGTAAGGGGGTTTCTGATGTCATTATTGGTGACAGTACTGGGCAGCCTCGATCTGACTTCAAAGGTAAGTTGAGTTTTTCTTGGCCAAAGAAGGCGGATCAAGGACCCTTGAATGTTGGTGATGCTGATTATGAGCCGCTTTTTGGTTATGGGTATGGGCTTGACTATCGCACGGAACATAAAATGGATGTTTTACAGGAGTTTGAGCCGCCAAGAGATATCTCTAGATCTGTGTTTTTTGAAAATGGCCCTGTGGCACCATACAAGCTGAAAGTGAGTGCGGCTCCAGAATGGAGTGATGAGCTTGTTGGTAATGGCGGCATATTGAAAGTGCGTGACCGGATCCAGGTGACTTTGACGGACCGTAACGTGCAAGAGGACTCTAGGCGTGTATCTTTCAGTGGTAAGGAAATGGCTGCTGTCTATCTTCATATCTTTGATCAACTGGACCTTTCGCGTGAAGCGAATGGGGATATGCAGATGGGCATGAGCATTAGGATTGATGAGGCGCCTAGTGAGTCAGTCTTTATGTCAGTTGGTGACGGCACAATTGATCTGTCAAAAGAGTTAGTCGAGGCTGGGGTTGGTAATTGGGTTGATGTGACTATACCGCTGAAGTGCTTTGCTGAGGCTGGCGCAGATACTAGTAGTATTGATACTCCTTGGCTTATTGCGACTAGTGGTACATTCAAATTTACTTTGAATTCTGTTCAGCTTGTGCCGCCTGCATCTGGTTTGGATTGTCCAGTGACGGCTCCGCAAGTTGTGTCGGAAATTCAGTGAAAACAGAATTTTTCAGAGTAGTTGGTACTTGGCGGGGCTTAGGCTCCGTCATTTTTTTTTTAAGGATTTGGGGCGGTTGAACGATATTGTTTCCATTTTTTGTGTAAATAAGTTACCTAACTGAAATCGCTTCCAGAATTAGTTTGGGAAATGACGGCCAATGTCAAATGAGACTCCAGATAAGATCACTATTGCTGATGTAGCGCGAGTTGCGGGTGTGTCGGTCAGTACGGTTTCTCGTGTTTTGAATAACGAGAAATATGTGAGGCCGGACAAGAAAGAGGCGGTGCAAAAGGCTGTCGAGAAGCTAAATTATCGCCCGAACGTATTTGCGCGAAGTCTTGCGGGCGATACGTCTTTTTTGATTGGTTTGTTGTTTGATGATCCGCGGGGGGACTATCTCTCGGGCCTTCTTCGGGGAGCAATGCAGCAATGCCAGCGAGTAGGTTATCATTTGGTTGTGGAGTTGGTGGATAAAGAAACGCCTGATCAAATTGATACATTTCTGGACAAGTTACAAATGTCAGGTGTGATATTAACGCCGCCTGTTTGTGATAACCGTGAAATTCTAGATGCGTTGACGCGGCGGGGTATTCCTACCGTACGTATTGCGCCTGAAGTGCCTTGCGATGGCATGGCTTCAATAGTGATTGATAACCATCGTGCTGCCTTTACGATGACTAACTATTTGATTTCATTGGGGCATACAGATATTGGGTTTATTACCGGTGATACGGAGCATGCGGATGCTGGTGAGAGGCTTGATGGATATAGGGCGGCAATGTCAGAGAATGGGCTTGAGCTGAACCCTGATTGGATCGAAGAGGGCGGGTTTACATTTGAGACGGGTCTTGATTGTGCTGTACGTATTCTGTCTCGACCTAATAAACCAACCGCTATATTCGCTTCAAATGATGAGATGGCAGCTAGTGTTATTACAATCGCTGACAAGTTTGGTATCAAGGTCCCTGAGGAGTTATCTATTGCGGGATTTGATGATCTCACATTAGCGTCTTTTGTGTGCCCGTCTCTTACTACTATACATCAGCCAGTAGAAGATATGGCTATAGCTGCCGTTAAACGGCTAATGGAAATCCGAGAGAACCCTAACGAGGGTTGGCAAAAGCCAACTACTCTCGGCTCCAAGTTTGTATTGCGCCGATCTACTGTAGCGCCTTCAAGTTAGTTCTTGTTGTAATCCAGTGTTTTCAGGTGTTCTGTGCAGACCATGGTAATGCTGTGGTGGCTATATTCAAATGTGCTTGGTTCACATAAAACGAATCACTTTGTTAGCGCTAACAAAAATATCATGATTTTTTTGTGAATTGAGGGTTATTTGATCTGAAAGCCTTTTCAGTTTTCTGAAAGTGCGACTTCTGTGCAACGCTTTTTGTGCTCTAAATTTGCCCTCTATTTCGGCCCGAGGTTGCGATGTTTTGGTGCATGCTTTCCGGTGTGTTGATGTTTCTTGTCAGGAATAAATCTTTTTAAATCAATTACTTGTTGTGGAATTGACTTCTGTCTGTATGTCGGTGTGCCGGTTTTTTTGTCGTGAAAAATTCGCTCCGTTCGCCGTTTTTTTTGTCTGGAACCGAGTGGTCTGGAAGCTGGTCATATCGTTGACAGCGCTATCAAAAGGCGATATCCACAATCTGGTAGCGCTATCAGAACAAGAACGAAGTAACTCAATATTAAAAATTGCGCTTTAGGGAATTGGAAACTTTGGGAGAAAGTTAATGCCAGACATGGCTAACGAACAGAATTGCACCACGGATGACAATCCGACGGCTTCAATAGGATCAGGGCGTTTCATACCATCACTGCTTGGTGGTGTGTCTATGGCAACTATTGCGGCAGTTGGACTAACAGCGTCAGTTACTGCACAAGATGCTGCAGTGACAGATGAGCTAGAAGAGATCGTTGTAACCGGTATTCGCCAGTCACTTCGCGAAAGCGCGGATATCAAGCGTAATGCACGCGGGGTTGTTGACGGGGTTGTTGCAGAGGATATCGGTAAATTCCCTGACTCAAACATCGCAGAGTCATTGCAGCGTATCACAGGCGTATCTATTAACCGTCAAGCTGGTGAGGGTTCACAGGTTACAGTGCGTGGCTTTGGTGCAGGCTTTAACCAGGTGACGTTGAATGGCCGTACAATGCCAACCGCCGACATCCCAGTCGTTGGCGGTGATGGTCAAGGCCTTTTAGGTCAGGCCGGTGACCGTGCATTTGATTTCTCTAATTTGGCGTCAGAGAGTGTACGTGCCCTTCAGGTGTATAAGTCAGGCCGCGCGGATATTGCTTCTGGCGGCGTTGGTGCAACCATTAACGTGGAGACACGTAAGCCACTTCAGCAAGAGGGGCTAACGGGTACAATTTCAGCAAAAGCTGTTCATGATACAAGTGTCGGTGATCAGGGCAGTACTGTTACACCGGATATTACAGGGTTTGTAAGCTGGAGTGACGAAGACCAGAAAATTGGCTTAAGTCTCTTTGGTAACTATTCGCGCCGCGATCAGGCAGCTGGCGGTATTCGTGTAGCCGGTTGGGATATCTTACGAGCTGACGCGTGGGCAAATACTGTTGGTACTACAGCAGATGCGACGATTACTGGCCTTCCGTCAGACGGTAGCCGCTTAACAGCGACAGCACGGGATAGTCGTTATCAGTATGCTGAAATTACGCGTGAGCGTATTAATGGTCAGGCTGTTTTACAGTTTAATCCAACGGATTCACTGCGTTTCACTGCTGATGTATTGTACGCACAAACAGAAGCGTCAGAAAATCGTAGTGACCTTTCAAACTGGTTTGACCGTCCTTTTGATGCGGCAACATTTGACGACAGTCCGGTAGCCACGGCGGTATTCCTGTCAGAAAATAAAGGCGCTGGTGTAAAAGATTTTGCTTTGCAACAAACACATGCAGCGACCAAGGATAAGCTGGAATCGTATGGTTTTAATGTGGAATGGGATGCAAACGAATCTCTGACATTCAAGCTTGATGCTCATTCTTCTAAGGCATCAGTGGTGCCGAATGCGCGCACTGGTTTTGCAGAGACAAATGTTGGTATTGCGATGCCTGTAGTGCGTAGCCATTCTGTTGACTATTCAACAGGTACGCCAGTGATCAATGTTACCCGTGATGACTCTATCATCAGTAACGGTGATGGTGTGTTCGACGTCAATGATGTTTCAACACAGATTTCGAATGACGAGCGTGATATTCGTCAGGTCAATAAAGTTGATCAGATTGACTTCCGTGCTGATTGGGCGCTGGATGATGATACGAATATCACTGTTGGCGCTAACTGGCGTAAGCAGGAAAATGAAACATTTGAAGCAACTTACCGTCAATCACAAGGTGGTTGGGGGGCTAGTAACCCTGGTGACGTTGAGCGGTTAGCACCTGGTGCGCTACAGCTATTCAACTGGGATGATGCTTTTAATGACTTCCAGATCACGCCTGGCCTTGTTGGTGTTCGTGGTAATGCCCTTGACATCTGGGAGGCAATTGAGCCGCACTATACGAACTTAGGTAATGCTGTTAGCTTGCTTCAGCAGAACCATGATATCACTGAGGAAAAAACCCTCGCTGTATATGCTCAATTTGACACAGCATTTGAACTTGCTGAGCGCCCTGTTAGGGTAAGTGCAGGTCTTCGCTATGAGCAAACAGATGTGACGTCTTTCTCACAGTCTGCTCCAACAACTAGCATTATCTGGGATGGTGACAATGATTTCATCCGCGTTGCGGGTGCGGGTCAAGACGGCTTCTCTATTGATGGTTCTTACAATAACTTCCTACCAAACCTTGATCTTGCGATTGATCTTACGGATGAGCTACTTGCTCGTTTCTCATATAGTAAGACGCTTGCACGGGCAAACTTTGGTGCGCTGAAGGCGAGTACATCAATTAGTTCTCCAGTTGGTCCATCGGCACTTGGTAATCCTGTAACAGCAACTCGTGGTAACCCGAATTTATTACCACTTGTATCTGAGAACCTCGATATTTCGTTCGAATGGTATTACGGCGATGACGATTGGGTTTCTATTGGGGCATTCCACAAAGATGTTAAGAACTTTGTAGGTAATGTAACAGGACTTCAGTCATTGTTTGGTATTCGTGATGCCTCAGCTGCCACAGCACCTCGTGTGATTGCTGCGACAGCTGCGCTGCAAGATATTGGCCAGCAGGTTACCAACACGACACTATATGCTATGACACAGTTGATAGACACTAGTGCGTCAGTGGCAGAAGCGACAGCAACGTATCAGGCGAATGTTGTGGACGGCGTGCTGGATCCAGCTTTTGCTAAATCTCTTGAAGATAACTTTGATGTTTTGGCGACGTCGGCTGATCCACTCCAGCAGTTCAATGTTACAAGCCCTCAAAACATCGAGCAGGCGTCTATCCGTGGTTTAGAATTTGCTGTACAGCATTTCTTTGGTGATACTGGTTTTGGTGTTGCCGCTAGCTACACACTTGTTGATAGTGATCTCAATTTTGAAGTTACAAATGACCCAACTTCGGCACAGTTTGCTCTTGTTGGTCTCAGTGACACTGCGAACGTTACATTGATCTACGAAAAAGACCGTTGGTCAGCCCGGGCTGCTTACAACTGGCGCGATGAATTCCTTTCTAACGCCAACCGCGGTGACAGCTTCAACAACCCAACATTTACCGAAGCATTCGCATCGATTGATTTCAACGTAAGTTATGACGTTACAGATGATATTACGGTCTCTCTTGAGGCAATCAATATCACTGGCGAGAACAGTCGTGACTTTAACCGTGCGAAAAATCAGCTTTGGTATATGCGAGAAAACGCTCCTCGCTACACACTTGGTGCGCGCTACAAGTTCTAAGTTTGAGCTTATGAACGTGTGTTAAGTGCTGTACATCTTGGGGGACCGTTCCATGGAGCGGTCCCTATTTTTTTAGTAATAGAATCATTGACTAAGGGTGAGGTGGCACTCAAGGTTATCTCATAGGGTTCATGATTGATCAGAGTTGGAAAAACCATAATGTCTAATGTCGTACTACTGGATAATGTTGAACATCATGATTTGAAGGTGAATATCGAACGGGGTGATGTTTTTGGTGACAATGTTAACCAAGCATTGGTGTTTCCAAACGAGTTTCGTGATCTCCAGCGAGAATATCCAATAGTTTTCAGGAAGGATACTGAAGGGCAGTATCAGGCTGTTGTTTTGCTAGGGTTTGATCGGGATGAAAACCTATTCCTAAGAGGAACAGAGTGGGATGCAGGTTATATCCCTGCAGTGTTGGCAAGAGGGCCTTTTTCAATTGTAGTTCAAAGAGCGACAGATGATGCGTCAGTTGACGATGTTAGAATTCAAATAGATTTAGACAATGCTGCTGTAAATAAGGAGGAGGGGTTTCCTCTATTTTTGCCCAAAGGCGGACAGGCACCATATCTTAGCCATATGGTCAATGTCTTGCGGACACTCCATGATGGTGTGGGGATAGCCCGGACCTTTTTTGGCGCATTGGAAGAATTAGATTTGATCGAGCCCCTAACGCTTGAAATAAAAACAAGTGAAACGAAGCAATATACTGTCCCTGAAGTTTTCTCGATAAGCGAAGAAAAGTTCCAAAACCTATCTGCGGAAGCGCTTGACCGGTTGCATAAATCAGGTCTGCTAGCCGTGTGTTACTGGGTTTTGGCATCGTTTGATAATATCAGGTCTTTAGTAGACCGTAAAAACAGGGTTTAAAGATTATGAATCCAAAGCGGCCTAAACAAAGAGTTGTTATTGCTGGTGGCGGTACAGCAGGCTGGGTTACAGCCGCTGCGCTTTCAAGCCAAATCGGTAGTTTAGTAGATGTCACGTTGGTGGAATCTGAGCAGATTGGCACTGTTGGTGTTGGTGAAGCAACGATCCCTACTCACTGCAGTTTCCACCACACAATTGGAATTGACGAAGCCGAGTTCATGCGTGCTGCGCAAGCTACTTTTAAACTAGGTATCTCATTCGAAAACTGGGGTGCACTTGGCGACAAATATATTCACTCCTTTGGTAAAATTGGGCGTTCTACTTGGATGGCGGATTTCCATCACCTTTGGATGCAAGCCAAGTCAGAAGGGTTTGGCGGTGACCTAGATGATTACTGCCTTGAATTACGCGCTGCTGAGGCAGGAAAATTTGCTATCACCAGCAAGCCAAAGATTAACTATGCCTATCACTTGGATGCTAGCCTCTATGCTCAGTTCCTTAGAAAACACAGCGAAGAGCGCGGTGTAAAGCGCATTGAAGGCAAGTTTATTGACGTCAAAAAGAACAGTGAAACTGGATACCTAGAGAGCTTGATCTTGGAAACAGGGGAAGAGATACCAGGTGATCTATTCATTGATTGTAGTGGATTTAGAGCGTCATTGATCGAAAAAGCCATGGGCGTTGAATTCGAAGATTGGTCACACTGGTTGCCCATGAATAGTGCGGTGGCGGTGCAAACAGAATCAGAAGGTGAGCTACTGCCATATACTCGGTCTATCGCTCGGCAAGCCGGTTGGCAGTGGCGCATTCCTTTGCAGCATAGAGTTGGCAACGGTCATGTGTATTGCACCGACTATATTAGTGATGATGAGGCTCATCAGACGTTGGTGGACAATCTTGAAGGAGACATGTTGTTTGATCCGCGCATCATTCGTTTCCGTACTGGGCGGCGGAAGAAAATGTGGGAGAAAAATTGTATTGCACTCGGGCTATCCAGCGGGTTTTTAGAGCCTCTTGAATCAACAAGTATTCATCTTTTCCAAATAGCTGCTGTGCGCTTAATTCAAATGTTCCCATTTGATGGAATTAGTCCAGCTCTCACCAATTATTACAATAGAATTGCAGACGAAGAATTCCTTGGAATTAGGGATTTTATCATCTTGCATTATATTGCAACACAGCGAGATGACACTGCATTCTGGCGAGATCGGCAGACACTCGATATTCCAGATTCTCTTAGAGAACGGTTGGCACTCTACAAAGAGAATTCATTTGTCTATCAGGGTGAAGCAGATATTTTCCGTGTAGATTCTTGGCTCCAGGTCCTGAGAGGACAGGGAATCTTCAGTGAAAACTACCATCATGCTGGTCAGCTCATGGATTCAACTCGGTTACGAGCGAACCTGGACGGTTTAAAGGCACAAATCCAATCTGCTGTTAATCAGCTGCCTAGTCACGAAGACTTTGTTGCGCAGTATTGCGCCATTAAAAATACATAGACGGAAAAACACACTTATGGCGTCACCGGTTAAAAAGGTTGTTATTGTTGGTGGAGGTACTGCTGGGTGGATAACAGCAGGCTTGCTGGCAGCCAAACATCAAGCAGACGGTAATCACGGCCTAAAAGTGTGTGTTATTGAATCCCCTGATATTCCAATAATTGGAGTTGGTGAAGGTACATGGCCGTCCCTGCGAACTACCCTTCGTACCATGGGAATAAGCGAAGTAGATTTTCTCAAAACCTGCAATGCGTCATTTAAGCAAGGTTCTAAGTTTTGTAAATGGCGCAAAGATGACGCGACTGACTTTTACTATCACCCCTTTGACTTGCCAGAAGGTTTTAGGGAAGGGAATGTAGTTGAACACTGGTTGGCAATGAATAGCGATAGGTCGTTCTCACGTACGGTTTGCCGTCAAGAAACACTCTGCGAAGGCCACTTATCACCAAAACAAATGACAAGCCCTGATTATGCAGGCTTTGCAAATTATGGTTATCACCTAGACGCAGGCGCGTTTTCTGTCTTTTTGCGGGATCACTGCAAACATAAGTTAGCGGTGGAACATATAGCGGATACAGCGATTGGTATAGAGGCTCTAGACAATGGGGATATCTCTGCAATTGAAACCAAAGAGAATGGCCTAGTTGCAGGGGACCTGTTTATTGATTGTACAGGGTTTCGCTCCCTTTTGTTGGGTGAGCATTTTGGTGTTGGGTTAAAAACTGTAAAAGATACTTTGTTGCCAGACACTGCGCTCGCTGTACAAGCGCCATATCTCGACAACGAACCGATTCAATCAGCTACAGTTGCAACTGCCCAGCCTGCTGGCTGGATATGGGATGTGAGCTTGTCTTCTCGTCGAGGTGTTGGGCATGTGTATAGTAGTGCCCACATGGATGAGGAGACCGCAACAGAATGTGTGCGCTCCTACCTTGGGCGAGATGAAAAATCTTTTGGTGAGCTTTCTGTAAGGAAACTGTCCATCGGCTCGGGTTACCGGGAAACCTTTTGGCAACAGAACTGTGTGGCAGTTGGTTTGTCAGCGGGCTTTTTGGAGCCGCTCGAAGCCTCAGCAATCATGTTGATTGAAACATCGGCAAATATGATTGCTGATAATATGCCTGCAACTCGTAACGCTATGGATATCGTCTCCAAACGTTTTAATGGGCGACTCCACAAATTGTGGGGACACATTATTCACTTCCTCAAGTTGCACTACTGCCTTAGTGAGCGCACAGAACCTTTTTGGCTAGACAATCGTGCCCCTGAGAGTATGCCGGATAAACTTGTTGAGGATCTTACCCTTTGGGCGGAACAGGTGCCGCGGGTAAATGAGTTTGCGGGACAGGATGAAGTGTTTCCACCGGCCAGCTACCAATATGTACTCTATGGTATGGGATTCAATACACGTGCTAACCCGAGGGGCATTTCCGATACGCTGGTTGAGTTCAGTGAAACTCAGTTTGAGAGCGTCAGCCGTAATGCCGGCCGGCTCGTGAAAATGTTGCCGACCAATAGAGATTTGTTAAATGCTCTTCGGTCAGATTAGTCTGGTATAGAGGCCGGGGTGCCTAGACAGCCGCTGACGTACAATTTTCTGAAAGGTTAGTATGATTAACATCGCCAAGAAAACACGAGAGGTTACTGATGTTTTTCTAGATTCTATCCCTTATGGTGAATTGGTGAGTAGTGGGGAGCCGGTAATTCTAAAGGGAGTTGCCAGTGATTGGCCTTTGGTCGTGGCAGGGCTAAAATCCAACGAAGATGCGATGCAGTATATGAAAGGCTTCGACGCAGGCCGACAGGTTACGATGTACAAAGTACCCGCTGAGGCGAAAGGCCGCATCTTTTATAATGAGGATTTAACCGGATTCAACTATGAGCATGTGCGGACAACTATTGCTGAATTTATGGATACTATTCTCGCCCATATCCCTGACAGTTGCCCACCGTCACACTATGTTGGGTCCCGAGATGCGGATGGTTTCTTTCCTGGGCTGAGAGCTGAAAATGATTTACCCCTTGCTCATCCGATGTTTGATCATGGCAACCTGCTCGTAAGTGTTTGGATGGGAAGCA
>JBFOLV010000399.1:0-6946 GCA_040830325.1 Kordiimonas sp.
GAGATTATCGAAAAAGGCCAAGATTGGATCATCAGCGAGATGAAAGAATCTGGACTTCGTGGTCGTGGCGGTGCGGGTTTCCCAACGGGCCTTAAGTGGTCATTCATGCCTAAAGAATCAGATGGGCGTCCGTCTTATCTTGTTGTGAACGCTGATGAAGGTGAGCCTGGAACGTGTAAAGACCGTGATTTGATGCGCCATGATCCGCATAAGCTGATCGAAGGTTGTCTTATTGCTGGTTACGCTATGCGTGCAGTTGCAGCCTATATATATATTCGCGGTGAGTTTTACCGTGAGGCTGAAGCTCTTGAGCGTGCAATTGATGAAGCTCGTGCTAAGGGTTTTCTCGGCGAAAATGCTTGCGGCACAGGTTATTCTTTTGATGTCTTTGTGCACCGCGGTGCTGGTGCTTACATTTGCGGTGAAGAAACTGCGCTGATTGAAAGCCTTGAAGGTAAAAAGGGTCAGCCGCGTTTGAAGCCTCCATTCCCTGCTAATGTTGGTGTTTGGGGCTGCCCAACGACGGTAAATAATGTTGAGTCGATTGCGGTTGCTCCAACAATTCTTCGGCGAGGCGGTGCTTGGTTCTCAAATCTTGGCCGTCCAAATAATACAGGTACTAAGGTTTTCTCTATTTCTGGGCACGTTAACAAGCCATGTAACGTTGAAGAAGGAATGGGTATTCCTCTTAAAGAACTGATTGAAAAGCATGCTGGCGGTGTTAGAGGCGGTTGGGATAATCTTCTTGCTGTAATCCCTGGCGGTTCATCAGTGCCTGTGCTTCCTAAGCACGTGTGTGACACTGTCTTGATGGACTTTGATAGCCTACGCGAAGAACAGTCCGGTCTTGGTACTGCAGCTGTAATCGTGATGGATAAGTCCACTGATATAGTGAAGGCAATTGCACGCCTTTCTGAGTTCTATAAGCATGAAAGTTGCGGCCAATGTACGCCGTGCCGTGAAGGTACTGGTTGGATGTGGCGCGTAATGGAACGTCTTGTGGTTGGTAAGGCTGATAAATCTGAAATTGATACGCTCCTGAATGTGACGAAGCAGATCGAGGGGCACACTATTTGTGCACTTGGTGATGCGGCGGCATGGCCAATTCAGGGCTTGATGCGTCATTTCCGCGACGAAGTGGAAGCACGCATTGAGAGTTATCACGCCCAGGCAGCAGAATAATGAGCGCGGACAGGAGAATTCAATGCCCACGCTAACTATTGATGGAAAAGAAGTAACGGTTGACCCGGGAACTACGGTTCTTCAGGCCTGTGAAGAGATTGGGGTAAGTGTCCCACGTTTCTGCTATCACGAACGTCTGTCGATCGCCGGTAACTGCCGCATGTGTTTGGTTGATATGGAAAAATCACCTAAGCCTATTGCCAGCTGCGCTATGCCTGCTGGTGATGGAATGGTGATCCATACTGACACCGAGCGTGTTAAAAAGGCACGTGAAGGTGTTATGGAATTCCTTCTCATTAACCACCCATTAGATTGCCCGATTTGCGACCAGGGCGGTGAGTGTGAGCTTCAGGATCAGTCTGTTGCTTTCGGTGCTGGCTCTAGCCGGTTTGACGAGAATAAACGTGCTGTTGAAGACAAGAACATGGGGCCGCTTATTGCGACAACCATGACACGCTGTATTCACTGTATGCGCTGTGTACGCTTTAGCGACGAAGTTGCTGGCGTGGATGACATGGGTGCAATTGGTCGCGGTGAGCATACAGAGGTGGTTACATATCTTGATGGCCTGCTTGATACTGAACTGTCAGGTAATGTTATCGATTTATGTCCTGTTGGTGCGCTGACGTCGAAGCCATATGCTTTCACAGCGCGCAGTTGGGAACTTAAAGAGACGAACTCTATTGATGTGATTGATGCTGTTGGTTCCAATATCACAGTTGATACAAGGGACGGCGCTGTAATGCGTATTCTTCCTCGGATTAACGAGGACGTGAATGAGGAATGGATTTCTGACAAAACGCGTTTCTCATACGATGGCATTAAGAAGCGTCGTCTAGATCGCCCATATGTACGTAAACGCGGTAAGCTTGTTGAAGCAACATGGGGAGAAGCTTTCTCCGCTATCAAGAAGGGGCTTTCTGGTTTAAAGGGTAAAGATATTGCTGGCCTAGTTGGCGATGTGGCCGACATGGAAGCAATGCTTGCTTTTAAAGATTTTCTTGGTTCACTTGGTTCTAAACGTATCGAAGCACGCCAAGATGGCGCAGCGCTAGATACTAGCGTAAGAGCTGGTTATCTGATGAATACGGGGATAGCTGGCATTGAAGAAGCAGACTATTTACTTCTTGTTGGTACGAACCCACGTTCAGAAGCTCCTCTTGTAAATGCTCGTATTCGCAAAGCTGTTGTGAAAAATGGTCTGACAGTTGCAAATATTGGTGATGCTACAGACCTTAGTTATGATGTTGAGGAATTCGGTGACGACGCTGCAATTCTCAAAACAATCAAAACTGGCCGTCATGATATTGCTAAGGCACTTAAAGCAGCTAAGAAGCCAATGATCATCTTAGGGCAAGCTGCTCTTGCTCGTGCTGACGGTGCAGCCATTCTTAAGAAAACTCGCGATATTGCAGATAAATACTGTGTGTCAGAGGATTGGAATGGCTTTAACGTCTTGCATACTGCTGCAAGCCGAGTTGGTGCTCTTGACCTTGGCCTTACAACTGACGGCGGCATTGACGCTATTCTAGACGATGCCGGTGCAGGCAAGCTTAAAGCTGTATTCTTACTAGGTAGCGATGAGTTTGATAGCTCTGCACTCAAAGATACTTTTACAGTGTACCTTGGTACCCACGGTGATGAAGGCGTTAAACATGCCAATGTAATCTTGCCTGGTACGACATATACTGAAAAATCAGGTACTTACATAAACACTGAAGGTCGGGTGCAGCGCGGTGAAAAAGCTTCTGCTGCGCCAGGGGATGCCCGTGAGGATTGGACTATCCTTCGTGCTCTTTCAGACGTAGTTGGTAAGACACTGCCATACAACAGTCTGGCTGAACTGCGCATGAAGCTAGTTTCGGCGGCCGCATCAGTTGGCACGCTTGACACTCTACCAAAAGAATCTTGGGGCGACTTTGGTATTGAAGGTGAGATTGAGAAAAGCGGTATCCAGCCTGCAATTGATAATTTCTACCTAACAAACCCGATCGCAAGAGCTAGTAATATTATGGCGGACTGCGTGAGTGCGCGTGATGGAGCCCAAGAAGAGGGGACGGGAACCAATGGTTGAAGCATTTTTTGAATGGTTCCCGACTACTTGGCTCGGGATGCTGCTTGGTGTTGAACAAACAGCTCTATTCTATTTTGTAAGTATCATATTGATGATCCTTGTGATCGTCCTTCCGTTGCTAATTGCAGTTGCGTTTACAGTTTACTTCGACCGGAAAATTTGGGCGGCAGTGCAAATGCGGCGCGGGCCAAACGTTGTTGGGCCGTTTGGTTTATTGCAGTCTTTTGCTGACGGCTTGAAGCTTTTCATTAAAGAGACAGTGATACCGGCAGGCGCCAACCGGGCGGTCTTTATTATTGCTCCAATGCTTACGTTTATATTGGCGCTGATTTCATGGGCGGTTATTCCTTTCGGTGAAAATATGGCAGTCGCCAACCTGAATGTTGGCGTTCTATATATTTTTGCTATTTCATCGCTCGGTGTATATGGCATCGTAATGTCTGGTTGGGCATCAAACAGCCGGTATGCCTTCCTTGGTTCACTCCGCTCGGCAGCACAGATGGTATCTTATGAAGTATCCATCGGATTTGTTCTTGTGTGTGTGCTGATGCATGTTGGTTCTTTGAACCTGACTGATGTGGTGCTCGCGCAGGCAGGCGGTATTCATCACTGGTATATTATTCCATTTTTGCCAATTTTCGTGATCTTCTTTATTTCAGCACTTGCTGAGACAAATCGTCCTCCGTTTGACCTTCCTGAAGCGGAAGCGGAGTTGGTTGCAGGGTACCAGGTTGAATATAGCTCCATGGCTTTCGCTCTGTTCTTCCTAGGCGAGTATGCAAACATTCTTCTGATGTCTGCTTTGATGGCGATTTTGTTCCTTGGTGGTTGGTACGCTCCAATTCCTGCACTGGACTTTATCCCAGGTTTTGTTTGGCTTTTTGCTAAGATTGCATTCTTCTTCTGGACTTTCGCAATGGTTAAGGCTTTTGTGCCGCGCTACCGCTATGACCAGTTGATGCGCCTTGGTTGGAAAGTCTTCCTACCACTCTCACTAGTCCTTGTAATTATATACGCGGGTCTGTTTGTTTCCGGCGTTAGATTTGGGCTTTAGAAAGGTTGGATGATTAAATGACTGCAATAGTACAAGTTGCCAAAAGTTTGCTCCTTAAGGAGTTCTTGGCTGCATTTTGGCTGTCGATCAAATATATGTTCCGGCCTAAGGCGACAATTAACTATCCGTACGAAAAAGGGCCCCTTAGCCCACGTTTTCGCGGTGAGCATGCACTCCGCCGTTACCCAAATGGCGAAGAACGCTGTATTGCCTGTAAACTTTGTGAGGCAATCTGTCCTGCACAGGCAATCACAATTGAGGCTGAACCACGTGAGGATGGCTCGCGCCGTACTACTCGGTACGATATTGACATGGTAAAATGTATTTACTGTGGGTTTTGTCAGGAGGCTTGCCCTGTGGACGCGATTGTTGAAGGTCCTAACTTTGAGTTTGCGACGGAAACACGCGAAGAGCTTATGTACGATAAAGAAAAACTATTGGCCAACGGCGAACGGTGGGAGCGAGAAATCGCTATGAACATCGCAGCTGATGCGCCGTATCGGTAAAGGGGCCTGAGATGATGGAAATGATCAATCTACCGGCTTTAGCTTTCTATTTGTTTGCAGCTATCACTGTCGCTTCTGGCGCTCTGGTCGTTGCATCTAAAAATCCAGTACATAGTGTGCTTTGGCTCATTCTAGCGTTCTTTAGTTCGGCAGGGCTTTTTGTTCTGATGGGAGCTGAGTTCCTAGCGATGCTGCTAGTTATCGTATATGTGGGCGCTGTTGCTGTACTTTTCTTGTTCGTGGTTATGATGCTCGACATTAACTTTGTTGAGCTTCGCCAGGGATTCCTTCAATACTTACCTCTAGGTTTGCTGATTGGTGTTATCTTGCTAGCGGAGCTTGTCACACTAGGTGTTGCTTGGCATTTTGGCGGAGATGTCGCTGCAAATGCCGCTGCACCGACACCGGCCGTTAGTGATGTGGAGAATACAGTTGCACTAGGGCGCATACTTTACACGGACTATATTTTCATATTCCAGACAGCGGGTCTTATTCTGCTTGTTGCAATGATTGGCGCGATCGTGCTTACGCACCGTCAGCGCCCTGGTGTTAAGCGCCAGAATATTGGCAAACAGGTTGCTCGCCGTCCGGAAGATGCTTTCGAACTTGTTGATGTTGAAGTTGGTAAGGGTGTCCCCATGCCAACGAAGAAAGGGTAGGGGCCTGATCAAGTGGATATTGGTTTAGGACATTATCTGACGGTAGCCGCAATCCTGTTTGTATTCGGGATTTTCGGTGTCTTCCTTAACAGGAAGAACGTCATCATTATTCTCATGTCAGTTGAGCTTATGCTTCTTGCTGTCAACATCAACCTGGTTGCGTTTTCAACGTACCTGAATGATATGGTTGGCCAAGTGTTCGCTATGTTTGTTCTGACGGTTGCTGCGGCTGAGGCTGCAATTGGTTTGGCTATACTTGTTGTGTATTTCCGTGGCCGCGGTTCGATTGCGGTTGAAGATATCAACCAGATGAAAGGGTAGGAAAAGTGATTTTCAAAGCTATTGTATTCCTGCCGCTTATCGGCTTTTTGATTGTTGGCATGTTTGGTAGTAAACTTGGTGACCGTTTAAGCCAGTTGGTTACTGCCGCACTTGTTTCTGTTGCTGCAATTCTTTCTTGGGTGGCTTTTGCTGATGTGGCACTAGCGCACAATGTTTATAATGTGCACGTCCTTGATTGGGTGAAATCAGGTTCTCTGAGCTTCAATTGGGCATTCAAAGTAGACACTTTAACGGCTGTCATGCTCGTTGTGGTGAACAGCGTATCAGCACTCGTTCATTGGTATTCAATGAGCTACATGAGTGAAGATCCTCACAAACCACGTTTCTTTGCGTACCTTTCGCTGTTTACCTTTGCGATGTTGATGCTTGTAACATCTGATAACCTTGTTCAGATGTTCTTTGGTTGGGAAGGTGTTGGTCTTGCTTCATATCTTCTAATTGGCTTCTGGTACAAGAAACCAACGGCTAATGCCGCTGCGATTAAGGCCTTTGTTGTAAACCGTGTTGGTGACTTTGGTTTTGCTCTCGGCATCTACGCAACATTTGTTGTCTTTGGCTCGGTTGAGTTTAGTGAGATATTTGCAAATGTAGCCAACCACAAAGATGCAACACTCAATTTCCTAGGTCATGATTATCATGCCTTAACGGTTATTGGCTTGCTGTTGTTTGTTGGTGCTATGGGTAAATCTGCTCAGCTAGGCCTGCACACTTGGCTTCCTGATGCCATGGAAGGCCCAACACCTGTGTCGGCACTTATTCATGCCGCTACAATGGTAACTGCTGGCGTATTCCTGGTAGCACGGTTTAGCCCTGTATATGAGTTTGCGCCGTATGCTTCTCAAGTTGTGACAATCGTAGGTGCTTTGACAGCGTTCTTTGCTGCAAGTGTTGGCCTTGTGCAGAATGATATTAAGCGCGTGATTGCTTATTCAACATGTTCGCAGCTTGGCTATATGTTTGTAGCACTTGGCGTTGCGGCATATGGTGGTGCAATTTTCCACCTATTCACACACGCTTTCTTTAAAGCTCTCTTATTCCTAGGTGCAGGATCTGTGATCCATGCAATGCATCATGAGCAGGATATGCGGAATATGGGTGGCCTCTATAAGAAGATTCCATTCACCTTTGC
>JBFOLV010000400.1:0-8616 GCA_040830325.1 Kordiimonas sp.
AACTAGCTTAGTCATTTGCTGTCTAAGGCTCTTAACAGCGTTTGAGCTATGATCGGTTGCAATGATTTTGCCAAAGCCCATTTCCTGCAAATATTGTCGGAAATAACCGCGAAGTTGATGATTAGGATGCGCAATTACCGCTTGCGCGTTTTCAAGTTTGAATACAGGTGGCATAGCCCAACTCTTGAGAAGTAAGGTTTCAGTTAACAGTCAATGTTTGCCTGATATGCCTCGCTGACTTATGTGCCTGCAGCGTTTTGCATGGTTAATATAGCATTAACTACAAAATTTTCAATAAATTGTATCACTTTAGTTGATGGTGGGCGTTGTCGTAGAGAGTTTTATAATGAACACGGCCTTTTCACACGAATGTTAGTCCAATTGATTGGGCAATTTAAACCATATGCATAAGGCTGTGCCCGGTGATGGATGGTGAGGGTTACACGGGACATGCAACGATAGTTTGCACCGTGTGTATGAAAGGGAACCTGTCGGTGCGATTTTTAAAACATATAATCAGTGTGGTGATTTTCTCAGTAAGTTTAACAGGCCTGGTGGCAACTGCGGCAGATGATGGCATGTATTTAAACGGGCCGTTTAATAATGCGCCGATGAAAACCACGGGTATGTGGTATTTGGATGAACGCTCAGACGGTATTTATTTTATGTTGTCTGAAGGTTTTGAAACGACGAACGGCCCGAACTTGCAGGTATATTTGTCTAAGCAGAGCGCCTCTGAGGTGGTTGCATCTGAAAAGTCCACAGATCTACATATTGCCAGTTTAAAAAGTTATAAAGGCGGTCAAACCTATAAGTTGCCTAGAAGTTTAAATCTCAAGGAATACAAGTCTCTCGCGATTGTCTGCGATACCTTCCATAAAGTATGGGCTGCAGGCGACATTCATCCCGATATGAAGTCGTAGGTGCAATATGTATCGCTGGGTTATTGCCCAGCGATAACTCCAAGCTTTTTGGTTAGAGACGCGACTGTTTTAAGACGCGTGCTGATTTTATTCATCGGTGTATAATATACGAGCTTATGGTCAGGCCGAACTTTTGCGGTTTTGCCTGACGCAGAAATAAACTCAATCAAGCCAGCGGGATTTGGGAACTTATTGTCACGGAAGGTAATAACCACACCTTTTGGTCCCGCTTCCAGTTTTTCAATCTGAGCTTGTTTGCTGTAGCCTTTGATAATCATGATCGCCGCGAGCTGTTTCACCTCACTTGGTAGCGGTCCGAAACGATCAATAAGTTCTGCACAGAAGGCGTCTACATCCTCACGTGTATCAAGGTCAGCCAAACGTCGATAGAGCGCCATACGCTGCGTTAAATCCTTCACATACTTCTCAGGGATCATCACCGTAGCGCCGAGATTGATGACAGGCGACCAGTCCATTTCTTGCGTGTAATCATCGCCGCCACCAGCGCGTGCCTCAGCAACGGCCTCTTCAAGCATCTTTTGGTATAGTTCTACACCAACTTCGCGCACTTGGCCTGATTGCTGGTCCCCAAGCAAGTTACCTGCACCCCGAATGTCCATATCATGGCTGGCGATGGTGAAACCTGCACCCAGAGTATCAAGAGTAGAGAGCACTTGAAGGCGTTTGTCTGCACCATCGGTTAGCAAACGACCGGGCGGTGTGGTGAGGTAGGCGTATGCCCGTGTTTTACTGCGTCCCACGCGGCCACGAAGCTGATAAAGCTGTGCCAGACCAAACATGTCAGCCCGGTGCAAGATCATTGTGTTTGCCGTTGGAATATCGATGCCTGATTCTACAATGGTGGTAGACAGAAGGACGTCATACCGGCCTTCATAGAAGGCGGTCATAACGTCTTCGATAGTGGAAGGTGTCATCTGGCCGTGAGCGAGCACAAACTTTACTTCAGGCACATAATCTCTGAGGAACTGAGCTGCTTCCTCAAGGTCCGCAATACGAGGGCAAACATAGAAGCTTTGACCGCCGCGGTAGTGCTCGCGAAGTAAGGCTTCGCGGATCACAACTTGGTCGAAAGGTAACACGAAGGTACGTACGGCTAAACGGTCTACGGGTGGCGTTGCAATAATCGACAGGTCACGAATACCGGACATTGCCATTTGCAGCGTGCGCGGGATTGGTGTCGCTGTTAGTGTAAGCACATGTACGTTAGCTTTTAATTCCTTGAGCTTCTCTTTGTGGGCAACCCCGAAACGTTGTTCTTCATCGACAATCAATAGTCCAAGGTCACGGAACTCAATGCCTTTGGCGAGCATGGCGTGGGTGCCGACCACTATATCAATAGTGCCCTTGGCCATTTCGTCTTTGGTAGCTTTCGCATTCTTCTGCGTAACAAGGCGAGAAAGCTGGCCGATACGAACAGGCAGATCTTTGAAACGCTCGGTAAAATTTAGATAATGCTGGCGCGCGAGTAGGGTGGTGGGTGCAACAAGGGCTACCTGATGCCCCGCCATAACCGCGAGGAATGCTGCCCTTAGGGCCACCTCAGTTTTACCAAAGCCTACGTCGCCGCAAACAAGCCGGTCCATAGGTTTGCCTGACGCAAGGTCTGAAGCCACATCGCCGATTGCTCGGAGTTGGTCATCTGTTTCAGTAAACGGAAAGCGGGCGCAAAACTCGTCGTACATGCCTTCTTGGGCTGCAATGCGGTGGCCTTCACGCATTTCGCGCTGAGCAGCTAACTTGATAAGCTGATCCGCCATTTCGCGGATACGCTCTTTCATTTTGGCTTTGCGCGCCTGCCATGCCACACCGCCAAGCTTGTCTAACTGCCCGCCTGCATCTTCGCTGCCATAGCGCGAGAGTACCTCAATGTTCTCAACGGGGACATATAAGCGGTCATCACCTGAATAGGTAATCAACAAGCAGTCATGTGGGGCGCCGCCTGCGGTGACTGTTTCCAGTCCCGTAAAACGACCGATACCATGGCTCGCATGCACAACCATGTCGCCGGGGTTGAGCGCGGAAGCTTCTGTGAGAAAGTTGTCTGCTTTTCTGCTGCGGCGAGATTTTCGTACTAACCTGTCACCGAGCACATCCTGCTCAGAGATGATAGCAAGCTCTTCAGTCTCAAAACCGGACTCAATCGGCAGCACAGTGACGCCGATAAGCGCCTTATTTGCTGTACGGATGTCAGCCCAGTTTTCAGCGAACCCTACAGGTGAAATTTCATGGTCTTCCAGGACGCCTTGCATGCGCTCAGCAGAGCCTCGCGAATAGCACGCAAAAAGCACACGTTTGGCACTCTTTCTGAGCGCTAGTACATGGTCGCGTACTGCATCATAGACATTTATGTCTTTGGCATTACGCTCTGGGCCAAAGTTACGGCCCTGTTTTGCGCCAAAACTCAAAACTCCGACAGAGCCTGGTTCCTCGAAAGGCGAGAGTCTGCGTGCGTTTAAGTCGCCGAGGGCATCTTTCCACTCGGTATCGGTAAGGTACATGCTAACAACAGGCACAGGCTTATAAGGTGGTGTGCTGCTGTCTTTTGTTGATTTCAAACTTTCCCAAGCTTCTTTGCGGGATTTATAGTAATCATCCAGTGCTTTCAAGCTTTCACCGGATGCCTCATCAGCTTGATGGTCCAGTGAAATCAATGGGTTATCAATGTAGTCAAACAACGAGGCGAGCCCTTCATGAAAGAAGGGTAGCCAATGTTCAGCCCCTTGATACTTACGCCCTTCACTCACTGCTTCATAAAGCAGGTCATCGCTACGGGCAGGGCCGAATGTTGCGACATAGTTGCGCCGGAACCGTGCAATAGATTGTTCTGAAAGAGAAAATTCACTTGCAGGCTTTAAGTGAAGCTGTTTGGCTGTGCCGGTTGTGCGTTGATCTAGTGGATCAAAACGGCGAATTGTGTCCAGTTCGTCACCGAAAAAATCCAGCCGAACAGGTTCTGCTTGCCCCGGAGGGAACAAATCTATCAAGCCGCCACGAACTGCGAACTCGCCGGGTTCCATTACCTGACCAGACCGAGTGTATCCGTTGGACGCAAGAAATTCAGTAAGCGAAACCATATCAACGGTATCGCCGGGTTCTGCATGAAAGGTTGCCCCTTTGATGGCTGTAACTGGCGGTACGCGTTGCAATGCGGCGTTGACCGTTGTTAGAACCAAGCGCGGTGCCTTCAGATTTTTGTGCGTTAACCGTGAAAGTGCAGCCATTCTGCTGGCCACAATATCTCGCTGCGGACTTACTCTGTCATAGGGCAGACAATCCCAGGCTGGGATGGTGATGATTTCGAGGCCTGGTGCAAAAAACTGTATCGCGTTTTCGAGTGAGTATAGGCGAGCATCATCTCGTGCGATATGAAGTGCAGGCCTTTTCCCGTCAGCAAAGGCACGTTGGACAGCCTCCGCGAGAAGCATGGCATCAAAGCCCGAAGGAACTCCACCAGCAAGAAGCGGCAAATCTTCGTTTACAAATTCATTTATAAAACGTTCAACGGGCATGTCAGTTACTATGTTGTTATTTTGCTTTTAAGGTCATGAAATCAAGGCGCTGCAGTCGTTTCATCATGTCCCCTTGGAACTTTTCAGGCACATTCTCGCCTTTGGTCACCCATGCTAGAATTTCATGATCCTGCTCTTCAAATAATGTTTCGAACCAGGCACAATCCGCTTCGCTGAATGTCTGGGCGTTGGCTTCGACAAAATTACCGAAGATCAAATCCAACTCTTTAATGCCCCGGTGCCACGCACGAAAAAGCAAGCGGCGTCGGCGGTTTTCAAGGTCAATTTCCTTGTGTGGATTGTAGGTAAGGTCGGTCATTTTAAAACAGTCCGGATAACTAGTCATGAATGCGCCATTGGCGGGCGGCACACCATAGGCTATGGTCTGTATTCGTTAAAGGGAAACTTTCGATTTTGTTGGAGTGATTGGGTTTATGCGCCCTGAATTGCTGTTTGAGTATTTCGCGGATATTGAACGCTTACCGGGTATTGGGAAGCGGAATAAGGTTGCGATTGAGCGCCTTATGGGCACCCGCACACGTGATTTGTTGTTTCATTTACCAACAGGATTAGTAGACCGCAGTTACAGGCCTAAAATAATCAACGCTACACCTGGTTCCATTGTCACCCTTGAGGTAACGGTCGATGAACACAGGCCTTCTTCTAACAGGCGTGCCCCGTACCGTGTTGCGTGCCATGACGATACTGGTGAGCTTACTTTAGTGTTTTTTAACCCGCGTGCTGACTGGCTTAAGAAGCAATTGCCAGAAGGTGAAAGGCGTTTGATAAGTGGGAAACTGGAACACTATCAAGAGAAAGCGCAGATAACGCACCCAGATTATATGGCTGATCCGGAAAAACCCGAGGATATGCCCTTACTGGAGACAATCTATCCTTTGACAGCAGGCTTATCTGGCAAGGTGCTGCGCAAGGCCATTAGCGCTGCAGTGGATTTGGTGCCGGAGCTGCCTGAGTGGCACGACAAAACCTTGATGGAAAGAGAGAAATGGCCGTCGTTTCTCGCGGCGCTTAAAACACAACACCAGCCTTTGGGCGCGGAAGACATGTCTGCATCAAGCCTCAATCGTCGTCGTCTTGCCGCAGATGAACTGCTGGCCACACAGCTTGCTCTTGCTTTAGTGCGGGAACGTACAAGAAAAAAGCGCGGCCGTGCGTTGATTGGAAGCGGGCATCTCCGAGATAAGATTCTTGCCGTACTTCCGTACGAGTTAACGGGTGATCAGAAGAAGGCTCTAAGAGATATTACCGCTGACCTTGAGAGTGAGCGGGCTATGCTACGCCTAATGCAGGGGGATGTTGGAAGTGGTAAGACTGTTGTTGCGCTGTTGGCTATGGCCGCTGCAGTTGAGGCGGGTGTGCAGACAGCACTTCTTGCGCCTACGGAAATACTCGCACGTCAACATCTTGAAACAATTGAACCAATTGCCGAAAAAGTCGGGATGAAGGTGGCTTTGCTGACAGGACGCAATAAAGGGAAAGCCAGAGCCGCGCTTTTAGCTAAGCTTGTTGCAGGTGAAATCGATATCTTGATGGGGACCCATGCTTTGATCCAAGACGACGTGTTGTTCAAGGACTTGGGTTTAGCGATCATAGATGAGCAACACAGGTTCGGTGTGCAACAGCGCTTGGCCCTTGCTGATAAAGCTGAGTATGGTGTGGACGTGCTTGGTATGACGGCAACACCAATTCCGCGCACACTTACGCTTACTGCATATGGTGATATGGATACGTCGTTAATTCAGGAAAAGCCACCGGGCCGTAAACCAATTGATACTCGTGTGGTGGCACTCGATAGACTTGGTGATGTTGCTCAAGGAATAAGCCGTGCGGTGGCTAGTGGTGCTCGAGCTTATTGGGTTTGCCCGCTGGTTGAGGAAAGTGAACAGCTTGACTTGGCAGCGGCTGAGGAACGCTTCGCTTCACTAAGAGGACTTTTTGCTGACAGGGCGGGGCTTGTGCACGGCAAGATGAAAGCAGCTGAGAAAGATGCTGTAATGGAGCGTTTTCAGCAGGGCGATATAAGTGTTCTAGTGTCGACTACAGTGATTGAAGTAGGCGTAAATGTACCTGAAGCAACGGTAATGGTGATTGAGCATGCGGAGCGCTTTGGATTGTCGCAATTACATCAGCTCCGCGGGCGTGTAGGCCGTGGTGATGCTCAATCAAGTTGCCTACTGCTGCGAAGTAATGAAATTGGCGAAGTAGCGCGTGCACGGTTAAAAGTGATGCGTGACACCGAAGATGGTTTCCTCATCGCCGAAGAAGACCTTCGATTGAGGGGAGGCGGTGAAATTCTAGGCACCAAGCAAAGTGGTTTACCTGAGTTCAATATGGTGGATTTTACTGAGCATGCAGATTTGATTGAACTCGCGCGGGATGATGCACGGTTAATTGTAAACAAGGACCCAAGACTTGAAACAGAAAGGGGGCAGGCGCTCAGGCATCTGTTGTATTTGTTCGAGCGAGATGAAGGTGTCCGGTTAATGCAGTCCGGTTAATCTCTTGGCGGTAATTTTCTGAACCAAGTATCAATCTCAATGGATATCTTTTCATTGGTATCTTTGATTTCTCTCTCAAAGTGTTCATCGAAGTCCTGCTTTGCAGTGTGAAGCGCTTTTATGCGTTCATCAAAGGCACGAACATCGGCAAGTAGTGTTTCATACTCTTCTCGAAAGCCTTGGCCTTGTTCTTGATCAAAAGCAGGGTGGTTGTCATGGTCTTCAAGGAACTTCTCTCTTGAGCGCAGTCCTTCAACCACTTTGTGTAGAAAAGTAGACATATGTAATCTCCTTCATTTTCATAAAGGAGATTCTCATGCTTCTATGTTCTTGACCTTGATTTCTATCAATAAATGCTAGGCAATCGCTTGCTCATACACACGGTAGGTTTTGTATACCTCGCAGCCAATCTCAACAAGAATACTATTCATGCCGTCATTGTCTTCGAGTATCCAGCCAAGCTCACCAAAGTATGCGCCGCGGTCGACCACATTTTGTTTGGAAACATCAATCATCCACATCGCCATTGCAGCCCCAAGAGGTTTCTTCTGAAAGCGTTTGCGTACGCCCATTAATGGAACGCGGCAACGATCTTCTTTGCCGTTAAACATACGGTATAGAAGCTTGAAAGCATTGATTATGTTTAGGTTGCCGTCAAGATCTCGAAGCTTATGGTTTACATCAGGAATTGTCAGCATAAATGCTACCGGTTCACCATCATACTCACATATGTATGTGCGGTACGGTTTTACAACTGGCTTTAAGGCCTTTGCAGCGTGTTTTGCTTCTTTTTCGGTGAAGCGAACATAGCCCCAGTTTTCACCCCAAGCTTCATTAAATATATCCATAATGATAGCAAGCTCCTCATCAAATTTCTTCATGTTGAGGGGGCGTAGAGTGACTTTTTCGTTTTTCTTGGCCATGCCTACAATGCGCTGCGCGCGCTCAGGTAATGGGTTTGTAATGTCCAATTGATAAGCAAACATATCTTTAGCTTTATCAAAGCCGAGGTTTTTCAGCCATTTGTCATACTCAGGCCGCCCGTGGGGCATCATGAAACAAGGAGGAGTATCAAAGCCATCAACAAGTGTGCCTACTTCTTCCGCAGGGTTAAGTGACCATGGGCCTTGCATGCGGACCATGCCTTGTTCTAGCAACCAGTTTTTTGCGGTTTCTATGAGAGCTTTTGCGGTATCTTCATCGCTAGATTCAAAGAAACCAAAATGCCCTAAATTCGGGCCCCATTTTTCCTGAGCAAGTTCATCAATTTGTGCGCTAATTCTACCTACTAGTTTTCCATCACGTTGAGCTGTCCACATTTGTACTTTTGCGTGGTCAAAATAGGGGTTCTTATTGCTTTGAAGAACATCCATGCGTTCCAGCATTAAGGGCTGAATCCAGTTTGGGTCATCTTTGTATACTTCGCGAGTAACGTTAACAAAGCGCTTGATATCTGCTTTGCTTTCAACGGCTTTTATAATGATGTCGCCCACGTCGTAGATCCTTTGATAGCTAATGCTTATATGTGTTGAGGGATACTGGAGTAACGATAAAATGCAAGTTTAAAAGATCAATCTGTAGGGTTGGTTCGTAGAATTTTACCCAGTTTCCCGAACGGCGCGATATCTGACTTCGACAGTCCGT
>JBFOLV010000401.1:0-6763 GCA_040830325.1 Kordiimonas sp.
ATAGGGCTCGTTGTCCAACTCTAACTGATTGATGAATGTACGATCAATCTTGATAATGTCGATTGGGAACTGGTGTAGATAATTTAGAGACGAATAGCCGGTGCCAAAATCATCGAGTGCGATTTTTACACCGAGCTTGCGAATATGGGCCAATGATTCAGAAATAACAGTTGGGTTAGCCATGATGGCTGTTTCTGTTAGTTCTACTCGGATGAGGTTACCAGGAACGTTATACTCAGCAAGAGCCTCTTCAATCATTGAAGCTACATTGTCTCGGGCAAATTGAATTCCAGATACATTAACGTTAATTGGAACTGTTTTTTCCTGACCAACACTATCAAGCCAAAAGCGCACCTGCTTGCAGGCTTGCTTCATTGCCCACTGGCCAAGTTTAACAATGACGCCAGTTTCTTCGGCTAAAGGAATAAACTCTACGGGAGATACAAAACCTCGCTCTTTATGTATCCAGCGTGTTAGGCCTTCAAAGCTTCTGAGTTCACCAGTTTTTAGGTCAACAATTGGTTGATAGTATAGATCTAGCTCATCACGCTCAACAGCCCGACGAAGCTCAGTTTCCAAATGGAATTGTGACCTTGCTCTTTGGTGCGGCTCACTATGGTAGACCTCGGTCCTAGCTTTTCCTGCAACTTTGGCGCGGTGCATCGCGAAATCAGCATCCCTGATTAAGTCTTCAGGGTGAGTAGAGCTAGAAATTGTGCTGGCTATCCCCATTGAGACGGAAATAAAGACTTCATTGCCGTCTAGGTCATATGGTTGTTGCATTGCTTCGTGAATGCGACTGCTAATCATCTCTACTTCGTCAAGCTCACTGAAGTGAGATACCAAGATAGCAAATTCATCACCGGAAAGACGAGCAAGTGTATCTGAACCTCTTATGCAACGCCTGAGGGTTGATGCCATTGAAATCAGGAATCTGTCGCCAGCGCTATGTCCAAAGCTTTCATTGATTTGCTGGAAACGATCAATGTTGATGATAAGTACAGCGCAACCATGTGTGTTACCTTCTTGCTGACAACTGGCAACCGCTTCTTCTAGTTTGTTTCTAAAAAGCACCCGGTTTGGCTGACCAGTGAGCGCATCATGAAACGCATGATGAAGAAGATTGCGCTCGGCTAGCTTTTCAGCGGTTTGATCTTCAACAGTACATATGACTTGATAGACCTGTTCCTCATGATCCATTAAAGGAATAAGTTGGCTCTGTAAGAAACGTTCTGTAGGCCCGTTATGGATACTCCATTCAAAATTTGTCTCTTTGCCGTTCGTGTATACCTCGTGAATCTGTGCTGCCAGAACATGACTATCATTTGAACTACAGATCGATTCTAGAGGACAGGGCAGGGCAACCATCTTGGTGAGGCCAAAAATGTCTCGAGCAAATTGATTGATAAACAGCGTTTCAACAATGTTACCGGGGATGATGTTGCAAACAAGTATCCCTGAAGGAAGGCGTTCTGCTACAGCTGCCGCGTTCACGACTTTTGTTGCTCCAGAGCCATCACCGACTTGGTCAGAAATAGCGGAGATTTTGTTTCCAATTGTATCGGCCAAAATCAGCGGCTCCAAAATAAAGAAAAAATTATACTATAAATATCGTGTCAGTAATAGATTTGTCGCGAAGTAAAACTTCACCATCAGTACGTAAATAATTGGTAAATATAATAATCATTTTCAAAAATAATTAACTGTTTTTTGAAAAGAAAAGCAAAAAAATTGGGGAAGGATGAAACCTTCCCCGAGATAACCACCCACCGGGACGGGTTGGTGGATGGGATTTCTCTAGCTGCAGCCGCTTGTACCGCCACAGGTATCGCATTTTAAACATGTACCGTTGCGGACAAGGGTGAAGTTGCCACATTCGCTGCATGCATCTCCCTCATAGCCCTTCATACGAGCAGCAACACGTGCATTGGCTGTAGCGTCTGTTCCGCCGTTTGCCATCGCTGTACCTGCCGTCATGGAGGCTGTGTGCGTGGTACCTGTTGCCATTGTTTGAGTTTCTACCGAAGAGGTTTCTTCAGATTGAACTGAGTTTTTAAGGACTACGAGATTGCTACCGCGAACATACCCGGACGACGCGAACTTCTGTACACGCTCCAAAGCTTCAGTTACCTGATTGTCTACTTCAGGCAACCCGTCGCGGTCATTACCGCGGCCTGTAGTGTCATGCGCAAGGTCTGCAGGAGTAGCATGTGCGAGATCATCGCGCCCTAAGTAGGATATTGCAAGTTCCCTGAATAGATAATCAATGAGTGATGTTGCCATCTTGATAGTGTCATTGCCTTCAACGCGGCCGAATGGCTCGAAACGTGTAAATGTAAAGGCATCTACATACTCTTCAAGAGGGACGCCATATTGAAGACCAATTGATATCGCGATTGCAAAGTTGTTCATTAGAGAGCGGAAAGCCGCGCCTTCTTTGTGCATGTCGATGAAAATTTCGCCTAAAGAACCATCGTCATATTCACCTGTTCTTAGATACACTTTATGGCCACCAACTATCGCTTTTTGCGTATAGCCTTTTCTGCGTTCAGGTAGTTTCTTGCGCTTAACTGGTCCTTCCCGCTCAACCTCTACGATACGCTCAACAATACGTTCCGCAATAACTTCGGTTTTCTCTGCGAGAGATTTTTCTTCAAAATCTTCGTCTAAATCCTCTTCATCCAGAAGGGCAGCGTTCAGAGGTTGACTGAGTTTGGAGCCATCTCGGTAAAGTGCATTTGCCTTGAGTGCGAGCGACCAACTTAACTCGTATGCTTCCATACAGGAATCTACGTCCGCATCGTTTGGCATGTTAATGGTTTTTGAAATTGCACCGGAAATGAAGGGCTGAGCTGCAGCCATCATGCGGATATGACTTTCCCAGGAGAGGTATCTTTTACCTATTTTCCCGCACGGATTGGCACAATCAAAGACACTGTAATGTTCTTCTTTGAGATAGGGGGCTTGCTCAAGTGTCATGGAGCCGCAACAGAATAGGTTTGCTGCGTCAATATCCTGCTTGGAGAAACCAAGAGCTGCAAGCATGTCGAAATTATAGTCTTCTAGTTGCTCATTGGAGAACCCGAGGGTCTCTTTGCAAAATTCGCTTCCTAAAGTCCATTGATTAAATACGAACCGTATATCAAAGGCGCTTTTGAGTTGCGTCTCTAAATTTTCTAGCTGCGCCTTTCCGAAACCAACAGATGTAAGTGTCTCGTGGTTAACACCAGGGGCGTTCATCAACGTGCTATGACCAACCGCGTACCGCTCAATCGCCTCACGTTCTTTATCGGAATAGCCAAGTACAGTTAGGGCTTGAGGAACAATGCGGTTAATAATCTTAAAATAACCACCTCCCGCTAGTTTCTTAAACTTCACGAGGGCAAAGTCAGGTTCGATACCAGTAGTGTCGCAGTCCATCACAAGCCCAATGGTGCCTGTTGGTGCAATTACTGAAGACTGAGCATTTCTAAACCCGTATTCTTCACCGGAGGCGAGGGCGCGGTCCCAAGCATCTGCAGCAGCAACGGATATCGCACTATCTGGACAGTTTGCGATGTCTAGAGGCACGGGAAGTGTATTTAACTTCTCGTAACCATGTTGTTGTCCATATGCAGCGCGGCGATGGTTTCTAATGACGCGAAGCATATGTTTGGCATTTTTCTTATAGCCTGGGAATGCTCCAAGTTCAGAAGCCATCTCCGCCGATGTGGCGTATGATTCGCCGGTCATGAGCGCAGTTATTGCACCACACAATGCTCTGCCTTCTTTGCTATCATAGGATAAACCAAGGCTCATTAGGAGGCCGCCAATATTAGCGTAACCAAGACCCAGGGTGCGGTACTCAAATGAAAGTTTGGCGATTTCCTTGGATGGGAACTGTGCCATAAGAACAGAAATTTCAAGCACCATGGTCCAAAGCCGAACCGCATGCTTGAAGCTCTCCACCTTAAAGGTTCCGTCATCAGAACGGAAAGTCATGAGATTGAGTGATGCAAGGTTACAGGCGGTATCATCTAGGAACATATATTCAGAGCAGGGGTTCGATGCTCGGATGTCCCCAGAGGCAGGACATGTATGCCAGTCATTAATTGTTGTATGGAACTGAATGCCGGGATCAGCACAGGCCCATGCTGCATGACCAACATCTCGCCATAGTTCTTTCGCGTCTAATTCTTTAGCAACGCCGTCGCCTATGCGGTTTTTAAGTTCCCATGAAGCGCCATCTTTTACAGATTTCATGAAGGCGTCTGATACGCGGATTGAATTGTTTGAATTTTGTCCTGAAACTGTCAGATAAGCTTCTGAATCCCAGTCGGTATTGTATGTTTTAAAGTCAATTGAAGTGTATCCCTGTTTGGCAAACTGGATAACCCGTTGAACGTAGTTTTCTGGGATAAGAACTTTGCGGGCTGCGATAATCTCTTTCTTTAATGCTTTGTTTTGCTTTGGTTCAAAGGCCCCGTCTTCAAGTACTGCCTTATTGTCCCAGCAGGCTTTCATAATTCGATTAAGGTGAATTTCATTGAGCTTCGAGCCGGAAACGAGCGCAGATACTTTCTGTTCTTCAATAACCTTCCAGTTAATAAATTCTTCAATATCGGGGTGATCGATGTCCACAACGACCATTTTTGCGGCGCGGCGGGTCGTGCCGCCAGATTTGATAGCGCCTGCGGCTCGGTCACCGATTTTGAGGAAACTCATTAAGCCTGAAGATTGTCCCCCGCCAGAAAGGTTTTCACCGCTACCGCGGACGTTGGAAAAGTTAGACCCTGTACCAGACCCGTACTTAAAGAGGCGAGCCTCACGGGTCCATAAATCCATGATGCCGCCTTCATTAACGAGATCATCTGCAACTGATTGGATGAAACAAGCATGGGGCTGTGGATGTTCATAAGCGCTTTTGGATTTAACCAGTTTGCCTGTTTCAAAATCTACATAGTGGTGGCCTTGAGCAGGGCCATCAATGCCGTAAGCCCAATGGAGACCTGTGTTGAACCATTGCGGGCTGTTTGGTGCGCACATTTGGTTAGCAAGCATATGACGCATTTCATCGAAGAATGTTTTGGCGTCTGCCTCTCCTTCGAAGTAACCACCTTTCCAACCCCAATAGGTCCACGTGCCAGCAAGTCGATCAAAAACCTGTTTGGCGCTCTTCTCTGACGAATATCTCTTATCTTCAGGTAAGTTATCGAGAGCTTCTAAATCTGGTTCCTTCCGCCAAAGCCACTGAGGTACAGTTTCTTCTTCTACCGGTTTCAGAGCTTGCGGGACGCCTGCTTTTCTAAAATATTTTTGTGCGATGATGTCTGTTGCTACTTGGCTCCAGCTTTCAGGAACTTCAACATTCTCCATATGGAAAACAACTGTGCCATCAGGATTTCGTATCTCGCTAACCGCCATGCGCCAGTCTAGGTTATTGTACGGGCAAGTTTTGTCTTCTGTAAAATGGCGATCGATACGCATAAATTTCCCCCTGGAAATAAGTCAACAAACAGTACTGAAAATAGGCCAGACCCAATGGGAGGTAAGAGCTGGAATTATTACAGTATTCTAGATACCCCTACTATATGTAGGGGGTGACTTCCCTTGTGGTGGCAAGTTTAGGGGAGATTTTAGATCTGATACAAGTATATTCTTCAATATATTGTTGTGGTGCGCCACCTTGACGCAATTTATTGTGTGGCGACTCATTTTTTCGCAACGAGTCGTGGCTGATTGCCATATTTTTTCCTTATATCTACCCTATATCTAATATAAATACTGTGCCTTAAGAGTATGTTGCATATTTGACTGCTATGTTGATTCTCTGCTTTTATTTGCCGGAAACATGTCACCTGTGACTTTTCCTTCATTTATAAACATGCTACACGAGCGCAACTGAATTATATTGTACGGAAAATACTATGATTTCCTTGATTAAGAAGATTTTTGGTTCACCAATTTTTACATGGTGGAACTCTGCTACCATTGGCACGCTGCTTTTCACTTCCCGTAAGGGTGAAAAAGTAGGCACTGATGATCAGGGCAATGTTTATTACCGCGAAAAAAACGGACATCGTCGTTGGGTTATTTATAAAAATGGCCCGATTGAAGCGTCTCGTGTTCCTGCAGAATGGCATGGTTGGCTCCATTATACTGTGGATGAGTTACCGAGCGAGCAAACTGTTTCCACAAAGTCTTGGGAAAAAGACCATATTCCAAACCTTACAGGAACAGGGCACGCGCATACGCCTTCAAACCCTCGGTCTGAGCCAGAGTATGAGGCTTGGCAGCCATAAAGATTTATTTGTCGTTTGCGGGGTAGAGTATGTCGAGCAATTTAGTTGAAAGTGTAGTTGGAGCGATTGTTTTAGTCGTTGCCGGTTGGTTTTTGATTTTTGCCTATGAGCGAACAGATGCTGCAGCGATCGACGGGTATACACTCTCAGCAAGATTTGATCGCATAGACGGCCTTGGCGTAGGCAGCGATGTCCGCGTCGCGGGTATTAAAGTCGGCACCGTGCTTGAGAGCGAGTTAGACAATCAGTCCTTTCAGGCGATCGTGAAATTTTCAGTTGCATCTGGAGTTGAACTGCCGATGGATACGGCTGCCGCTATTTCCGCAGAAAGTTTACTTGGTGGTTCATATCTGACTTTGCTGCCAGGTGGCGCAGAAGAAGTACTTGTAGACGGTGACCTAATAGAAGAAACGCAAGACGCAATAGATTTACTTGGCTTGATTGGTAAATTTACTTCTGGGGATGACGGTGATTAGGCGTAG
>JBFOLV010000402.1:0-8448 GCA_040830325.1 Kordiimonas sp.
CATCCCGACAAAAGATAAAACTGTAAGCGCCCAAATACGCACGTTTACTTTAAATTTTCTAAGAAAGCTGATCATCTCTTCAGCGCACCCCTCTTACACAACAACTCTAATTAGAACTCCCTCACCGCTGCATAGCACACACAGAAGCGCTTACGACATAAAAAAACGCAGCACGACACATACTGTTCAACATCTTGAATTTCGGCAATTTAATACCCACGTATATTAAATAATAAAAAACGACAGCAGACAGTGAGAATAGAGGAGATCTAAATGCGCCTACTTATGGCTATTTTAATTCCACCTTTGGTGTTTTTCACCATTAACCGCCCCTTCCAAGGTATATTTTGCGCGCTTATGTGGTTGACCATGATTGGCTGGCCAGTTGCTGCAATTTGGGCAGTATATGCTCTAAGCCAATATAGAAATGATGAGTTACGCCGTGACATGGACTATGATCGGCGCTACAGCAGATACTAAAAACTTAAGGGAGGGATAGAATGATCTGGACACTGATCATTGGCGCAATTGTTGGTTTCCTTGCTGGACACATTCTAAGAGGCGAAGGTTATGGCGCCATCGGCAACATTATACTTGGCATCTTTGGTGGCCTTGTCGGTGGATTTCTTTTTGGAATAATTGGCTTGGGTCCAACAGGTTTAATTGGGGAAATTATATCAGGTACAGTTGGTGCCGTTATTCTCGTGTATTTCTTCGGAAACAAGCGTCACGGTGGAAAATCCGACGACTAATCAGACAAGGAAACGGGCTGGGGTATATGCCTCGGCCTCAATGCCTTCCTCAATCAGGCTCTGCGGTACATCCTTTCCAAGCAAAAGTGCCGCCGCCAGCTCTGACCAAGCAGGTGCAGTTTGAATACCAAAACCACCTTGTCCTACGGACCAAAAGAAACGCTCTACGCCGGGAGCAAATCCAATCACAGGGCCCCGATCCAAGGCAAAAGTTCTTAACCCAGCCCATTTAGCATCAACACGCTCAACTTGAGCATTCGTAGTTTTTTCAAACTGATACACTGCCAATGCAACGTCTTCATGCTCAGGCTGCACGTCACAAGCCGGCATAAGTACCTCATCACCCGGCGTGAGTAGGTATCCATCACCTTCTGGTTTAAAGTAATACTCCTCGCCAACTCTCATAAAAATTGGACTATTTTTATCAAAAGCCACCCCTTTAGGGTTGCCAATTGTCACAACGGTCCTACGAAGAGGCTCCAAACTTAATGGAGCAACACCAGCTCGGATGGCTACTTCATCAGCCCAAGCACCGGCTGTATTAACTAATGTATGGGCAACAATTTTGCCTTGGCTCGTTTCCACATGCCAAAGGCCATTCTCAAAAGACGCTGAAACAAAATCCGTACTAGTCAAAAGTGTCGCACCGTCTTTCTTCGCACTTCTCAAAAAACCCTGATGAAGGGCCGCCACATCTAAACTGCTGCAATCAGGGTCGAGAATACCACCGCCCAAGCCATGTGAATTTAAGTAAGGTAGTTGTGCTATTACTTCATTCGCAGACATCATGCGAACATTAGGAAGAGCCTGAACCAACTCCTCAAAGTACTCCTGTGCCTCTGTCCGTTGAGCCTCATAGAATACATGTATTGCCCCAAGGGCTGACATAAGAGGCACATCTGCAAAACCTAGAGGTGGATTTTGAAAGAAAGCTTTAGATGCAGAGGTAATGGGTTGAACCAAAGGCCCACCATAGGTTTCAGCAAAAAAGGCTGCTGAGCGGCCAGTAGTGTGATAGCCGGCCTGTTCTTCCATATCAATGATAGTGACGCGCGCAAAAGGGGCTAAGCGATATGCTATACTCGCGCCTGCAACTCCGGCTCCTACTATCAAAAAATCTGTTTCCAACATCACACTTCTCGTTGCCAATTGGGCGTCATATGTGGTCTAAAGCAGAGGCTTTGGCAAGGCCATTTCAGGCCATATACTCAAAAAGGGATTATCATGGTACTTGACCTTACAGATGCAGAGATCAACACGCTCAAAGATTTTGCATGTGAACTCGCTGATGTGGCGGCAACAGTAACCCTTCCGTATTTCAAGAAACCAATCGGTGTCACAGATAAAGACAAAGGGGACGGCTTTGACCCAGTGACTCACGCCGACCAAGAAGCTGAGCGAGCCATACGTCAAGTAATTGAAGCGCGTTACCCGGACCACCGTATTTGCGGTGAAGAGTTTGAACGCAAGGTAACTGACAGCCCTTTTGAATGGTATCTTGACCCCATCGATGGCACACGAGCCTTTATTTCAGGCCTACCTACGTGGGGAACATTAATATCTCTCGCCTATAAAGGTGAGCCAATCATTGGCATCATAGATCAACCATATATAAAAGAACGGTACCTTGGGTGGCCTGGCGGAGCCAGCTTAAATGGATCGCCTATTAAATCACGTCCATGTGCTACTCTCGATACAGCGACACTTTCAACCACTGATCCAGATTTATTTGATGACGCCGAACGTCCGTTGTTTGATCAAATTTTGTCAGAGACCCAGTTGGTCCGCTACGGCCTAGATTGCTATGCTTACGCTGTTGTAGCAGCAGGCCATATGGATATTGTAATTGAGAATAGCTTAAAGCCATGGGATATGATGGCCCTTATTCCAGTAGTCAAAGGCTCTGGTGGAGATGCAACTGACTGGAACGGCGAACCTGCTGGGGAAAGTGGCCGACTGCTGGCGGTAGGCGACAAGGCGCTCCTGCCACTTGCAAAGAAAATCCTTTCAACGGCTTAGAGATAAATCAACGTTTCTATGAAAAGTCAGGCCCGTTTTCCAAATCCATAAACTCGCCGATAGCTTGCCAAACCTGTGCGCGGTGATCATCTGTTTCCTTCAAAAGCTCATGCATCGCGCCTTCTATACGTACCAATTTTCCGTGAGGCATCTTTAAAGCAAACGCAGATTGGGCTTTATTGTCTACGATAGTATCCTCCCCAGCCTGTAATACTAGAACCGGCGTCTTAATTTGTTCAGCATATCCCTCATCATTTATGACATCAGTAGACTTCATTGCTTCCCAGAGCCACTTATAGGTAGCCCCACCGACGGCTAAGCGTTTATCTTTGTTCTGAATGAAATAGTCCTCATCGTTAAATCGGTCGTCGTCATGTGTTAGCTTCTTGCGCCATCCCCAACGTCCTTCTTTGAAAGCGGTATGCCCTGGGATATATGCTGCTCGCAGCCCTAGGTGTCGCATAGACCATGCAAGCCCCTTTGCTATGGCTGCCGGAAGCCCGCCTAGAAATATCTTTATCATAGGCGCGACAGTTATCGCTGCGTCTGCATACCCAGGATGGTCATGCAAAAACCGCAGAATGACATGACTACCGGCAGAGTGCCCCATCAAAATAAATGGCTTGGGCATCTTATTAATGAGCTTCTGGTCGAATAGTTCACGCAGGTCCGCCATATGAGGCTCAAAACTACGAACAAAGTGCTTATCTCTATTGGGATGCGGACGGTGAGACATACCCTGCCCGCGTAAGTCAACTGCGGCACACGCAAAGCCCATCTCATTGAAAATATGTACATCTTCAATAAATTTCTCGATGAACTCAGTACGACCCGGGACAAAGATTATTGTTCCTTTTGGTTCAACCACTCGGCTTGCAGGGAAACGCGCAAAGCGAATTGTTTGGTCATCAAAAGACTGGAAATAATCGAAAACTGAGTCCTCCGGCGCGATCCGTCGGTTCTCTTTCGCCTTCGCCAAGAGCTCTTTACTTGGCATCTGTTCGTCGCCCACACCTATCTCCGTCGTCAGCCTTTTTTAACCATACACTGCCAACAGGATCCCATATTGGCGCAGTAACAGTTACTATATCTATAATCGTTGCCATTATTGTCTAATAGAAACAAGCCAATATTCCAACATCACGATTATTATACAGCGCTGAGGTTGTCTTAAAATCTAAAAGCGACTCTGAGCCAAACCATGTTTTCGTGAAAGAAAATCTAAGCATTTAGCTATACTAAAATCTATTATTTAATATTCAATTTGATACAATGTGTTCTCACGCCAAAATCCCGAAAACCAAAACCTCCAAAAAAGCCAAATAAAAACAGCACACTACAATACACAGAAGCTAATAAGAGCATCATTTCCACTAAATTTGAGCATCAGCTTTGACTAAAATTGTCCGCAAAGATTTACTTAATCTACATTTGAGTAGTTCATTTTAGGCGCAACAAATCAGGCACCTATACAATGAACAAAATTGCACACTACAAATGGCGGTCACTGCCTAAATACATTAAGTCTCTCATCAAAAATGAGGAGGGCAGCTTAATGCCTCTCGTCGCTAGTAGCGTCATGATGCTGACGGGCGTGGCGGGCTTATCCATAGATGGATCACGGATGTTCCTCGTGAAGGATGTCTTACAGAAGTCACTGGACAGTGCAGGTCTTGCAGCAGGTCATGCTATGGAAATCGATGACATGGCTACAGACGCGCAAGAATTTTTCGATGCAAACATCGCTGCAGTAGAGGACATCGTCAGCGATAGCGGCATGACAATTGATATTAGTGAGGACAACTCACTCATCACCCTAACCGCCACAGCTAAGGTAAAGGCCTCCTTCACGTCGCTTTTTGGCTACGACGAAATTACAGTGAGTGCCAGCACAGAGATTACTCGTGAAACCCGCGGCATGGAACTTGTGCTCGTCATGGACAATACAGGATCCATGCGCCATTCAGGCAAAATTGACGCGGCGAAGGATGCTGCTGAACAGCTCGTGCAGCTTGTGTACGGCGACGAAGATACCAGCAATAATTTGTGGGTCGGTGTTGTTCCATATATTACGCACGTTAACGTGGGTAAAAGCCATGAAGATTGGCTGACAACATCTGGGCAAGCCAGAATTGATAACGGAGATTATCGCGAAACAGAATGGAAGGGCTGTGTATTAGCGCGTAGCGGTGGTGAAGATCTTACCGACACTCCACCAACAGAGATTCCCTTCTCTCCTTGGTTCTGGGAAGATGAACCTTACATCAGCAGGTCAAACGAAGAAAACAACTGGATTGATGACGACGGTGATGTCACCATCAACGAAACCAACTCACGTAGTTATGCAAGAAGCCCAAACCGTGGGTGTGCTCAACCTTTACTCCCCCTTGTTGAAAGCAAAGCAAAAGTTCTGGACGCTATCGAAGAAATGGAACCATGGAGTTTCGGCGGCACAGCAACACCAGTAGGGCTTGTCTGGGGATGGCGCGTACTCAGCGCAAAATGGCAAGGTCTTTGGGGTGGCGATACACCTAACGAACTACCGTTGGCAAAAGACACTCCATATATGGATAAAGTTCTGATTGTTCTCACCGATGGTAAGAACGAGCTTATATCTAGGCGCTCATCATTGGGTTACTCGGACTACACAGCCTACGGCACTATCCAAGATTGGGGTTACACATCAACAAGTACTGCACGCGATGAGCTTGATGATCGCTTTGCGGAGATATGCTCTAACATCAAGGATGATGGAATCATCATCTACGGCATCACCTTTGGCAGCTCGCCCGATAGTGCAACACGAAATGACTTTGAAACATGTGCAAGTAAGCCTGCTTATTATTTTCATGCACCGTCAAATAGTGAACTACAAGACGTGTTCGACGCAATTGGCCGTCAACTTTCAAACCTTAGACTATCGAAGTAGGCGAGAGTTAGATTATGAAACTCTTACCTAGCATTTGGAAACGAAAACCTCGCAAACCATCCAATGCGCTCGCATCAGATGAAACAGGCAGCGTGCTTGTTGAAACAGCCGTTGGCCTACCAGTTTTGCTATCAACAATATTCGGCATTCTAGAAATCGGCAATTTTGTTTTCGTAACTGCTGCGGTTGAAAATGCCGTCTTACATGCTTCTCGGTTTGGTGTAACCGGGCTAACCGAGGACGGCAGCAGTCGCATCGAGCAAGTTAAAGAAATCATCAAAGAACATACCTTTGGCCAAGTCGATATGGATACCGTTGAAATTGAAACACTAGTCTATGAGCAATTTGCCAACATTGGTGAGCCAGAACCATTCACAGACCAAAACGGCAGCGGCGACTGGGACACGGGCGAACCTTTTGTTGATGTAAATGGCAACGGCAACTGGGATGATGATATGGGCAGTGAAGGGCTTGGCGGCGGCGGCGACATCGTTGTTTACCGGATTAAATACACTGCCAGTAGTTTAACTGGTGTCGCAGACTGGGCAACTAAACAGATCAATATTTCTTCTACAGTGGCGGTACGCAATGAACCCTATTAAGCGCTGGTTTAAAGGCCTTAAAAAAAATGAAGACGGCGCTGTTCTAACGGAAATTGCGCTGAGTATGCCGCTCTACATGATGCTCTTGTCAGGCATTTTCGAAGTTGGCAATTACTTAATTCTTCATATGAAAGTGCAACATACAGTGGTCACAATCGCGGACCTTGTTACACGGGATGAGCAAATCAGTGAAGATGTGATGACTGATATTTTCCAGGTAGTCCCGCAAATCATTGCCCCCTATCCCACAGGTGAAAACACACTAACAATTGTATCAGCTGTAAGCCAAACCGAGGATGTGGCTTCAAGTGTTTTTTGGCAACGTAGTGGCGGCGGCACACTTTTGGGTGGCAGTGAGTTTGGCGAAGAAGGGGACGCAGCCCTTCTACCTGCAGGCTTAACAATGCGGGATAATGAAACAATCCTCGCAACAGAGGTATTTTACCGTTTTGAACCGCTGATCTTTCCGTTCATTCCAGAAAAAACTGTGCGCAGAGTTTCTTTTTTCCGTCCTCGAATTGGCGCGCTACAGGAAATCGATCCTTAATTACAGACATTGCCATAATTGCGCCCCCTCCATACTTGTACTAAACAAACCCAAGAATAGTTCGCTGGTTTTCATACCTGCAACACTAAAATGGGATAGTCAGTGATGGTTACAGGTTGGCAAAAAAGCCTTCTCTTCCTCTGTGCAATCTTAACACCGGCAATGAGCGCAGTTTCGCCCACACTTGCTGCCGAAGATGACAGATTGAAAATTGGCCTCGTCTTGGCGGGCGGGGGTGCACGAGGCGGTGCTCATATTGGGGTTCTAAAGACGCTTGAGGAAAACCGTATACCCGTTGATTATATTGCAGGCACAAGTTTTGGGGCAATCGTCGGAGCACTATATGCTTCAGGCTACTCAGCCGAAGAACTGGATAGAACCCTACATGAACTAGATTGGGCAAAACTTCTTTCAGATTCAGCACCGCGCACTCACCGTTCCATGCAGCGAAAACGGGATGACCAGGACGCCTCCATAGAAATGGAGATAGGATACAAAAATGGGGAGTTTCTCCTCCCTACTGGTTTAGTTCGAGGTAACCAATTAAGACTAACATTAAGTCAGCTCATGGGGAGAGCAAACAGGGTAACGCACTTTGACCAATTACCAATTCCTTTTCGGGCAGTTGCCGCAGATTTACTAACAGGCGATGAAGTAATTTTAGAAGACGGAAACCTTGCTTCAGCTGTCCTAGCAAGCATGTCTGTACCCGGCCTTTTCCCTCCGTTTGAACGAGGGGATCAACTTCTTGTCGATGGAGGTATTGTAAACAACTTACCAATTAATGTGGCCCGCAGCATGGGAGCAGACATTGTAATCGTAGTAGATATAGGCGCTCCTCCCGCAACGAGAGAAGAACTTACTTCATTTACCAAAGTGCTCAGACAGATGATTGCCTTACTAACTCGCAAAAGTCGCCAAGCACAGTTAGAAACATTGAAAGACACCGATATCTTAATCAAGCCTGATACGCTTGGTATTTCACTAACTGACTTTACAAAAACGTCCGATACCGTACCGCAAGGGAAAGCAGCAGCCAAAGCTAAGCTCAAGAGCTTACTGCCCTACCAACTAGATGAAACCAGTTGGCAGCACCACCTACTGTCTCGCAAGGTCGAAGCACACACTGAGACTGTCGAATTCATAAGGATCAATAACACTAGCCGTATTGCCGATACCTTTATTGAGAAGAATGTTCGCCTCAATGTTGGTGACAAAATTGATCAGAAGGCACTCGCGGAAGACTTAACAAAAATTTATGGAACAGGCGATTTCGAAAGCATCGACTATCAAGTCATTACAGAAAACGACCAAACAGGCATTGAGATCACTGCCCAAAACCGAAGGATTGGCAATGACTATCTTCGATTTGGCGTTTCACTAGAAGATGATTTTTCAGGTACTAGCAAATACAGCCTGAATGCCATCTACACAAAGAGAGGCATCAACGACCTTGGAGCAGAATGGCGAAATAAGTTTGTTTTGGGCAATAACCTTCGTGTTGAAACAGAGTTTTACCAACCGCTTGATGATCGACAGAAATTCTTTAGTTTTGCCGGCGGCACGCTCCTTAGAACCACAAGAGGCCTTGTGGATGAC
>JBFOLV010000403.1:0-5117 GCA_040830325.1 Kordiimonas sp.
AGCAAAGGAAAGGCAGTATAGTGAATGGTATGATGCGGAATGTGCTGGTATGGGGATTGATTGTTATCCTGTTGATTGCGCTGTTCCAGCTGTTCCAGGGTAGCGGTAGTCGCGTTCCTGAAGTCAGTTATAGCCAGTTTTTGAGTGCGGTTGAACAAGGACAAGTTCAGTCAGCTGAAATAACCGGACAGGATATTCAGTTTCAATCGACCACAGGCGCTATACAGAAGGCGGTAAAACCCACCTTCCACCCGGATCTTTATGAAATTCTTCGTGCTAACAACGTAGATTTTAAAGAGATAAAAGAAGAACAAAGTATCTTCACTAGTTTGCTCTTCTCCATGTTGCCGTTTTTGCTGATTATCGGTATCTGGATTTTCTTTATGCGCCAGATGCAGGGCAAAGGCGGCGGTGGCGGCGCAATGGGTTTTGGTAAAAGCCGTGCGCGCCTTCTTACTGAAAAACAGGGCCGAGTAACTTTCGAAGACGTAGCTGGTATTGAAGAAGCAAAAGAGGAACTTGAAGAAATTGTTGATTTCTTGAAGGACCCTCAGAAGTTCCAGCGTCTTGGCGGTAAAATCCCTAAGGGAGCCCTTCTTGTTGGCCCTCCAGGTACTGGTAAGACTCTCCTTGCGCGTGCTATCGCAGGTGAAGCAAATGTGCCTTTCTTCACTATCTCTGGTTCAGACTTTGTTGAGATGTTCGTAGGGGTTGGTGCGAGCCGTGTTCGCGACATGTTTGAACAGGCTAAAAAGAATGCTCCTTGCATTATCTTCATTGATGAGATTGACGCCGTAGGCCGTCACCGCGGTGCAGGTCTTGGTGGTGGTAACGATGAGCGTGAGCAAACGCTTAACCAGCTTCTTGTGGAAATGGATGGTTTTGAGGCGAATGAAGGTATTATCATTATCGCTGCAACAAACCGCCCGGATGTGCTTGACCCAGCGCTATTGCGTCCCGGTCGCTTTGATCGTCAAGTGGTTGTGCCCAACCCGGATATTGATGGCCGCGAGAAAATTCTTGGTGTGCATATTAAGAAGGTACCGCTTGCTCCAGATGTAAAAGTAAACACAATTGCTCGTGGTACGCCTGGTTTCTCTGGTGCTGACTTGATGAACCTTGTGAATGAGGCTGCTCTACTTGCTGCTCGACGTGGCAAGAAAATAGTTGCCATGCAAGAGTTCGAGGATGCCAAAGACAAGGTGATGATGGGTTCTGAGCGTCGCTCTATGGTGATGACAGACGATGAGAAGAAGCTGACAGCATACCATGAGGGTGGTCATGCGCTCGTTTCTGTACATTGTAAATCTGCGGACCCAATTCACAAGGCTACGATCATTCCACGTGGCCGTGCACTTGGTATGGTTATGCGCTTACCCGAGCGGGATGAGTATTCTCAAAGCCGCGAGAAAATGCATGACAATCTCGCTATTGCAATGGGTGGACGTGTTGCTGAGGAACTTGTATTTGGTCATGAAAAAGTAACATCAGGCGCATCAAGTGATATCCAATATGCGACTAACCTAGCGCGTAGCATGGTAACGCAGTGGGGGATGTCAGATAAACTTGGTCCGCTTCAGTATGCTGCAAACGAACAGGAAGTATTTCTTGGGCACTCTGTGGCGAAACAGCAGAATGTATCGGGCGCGACTGCGAAGGTGATTGACGAAGAAATTCGAGCATTCGTCGAAGGTGCAAATGATCGGGCTACGCAAATTCTTACGGATCATCGTGATCAGTTGAATATTATTGCTGAGGCTCTTCTAGAGTATGAAACACTCTCAGGTGATGAAATTGACGCGCTCATTCGTGGAGAAGCTATTCGTCAACAGCCGAAGAAAAGCGATACAACGCCAACAGTGCCACCTGCAACACCAAGTGCAGTGCCTAGCGCAGGCGCTGACCACGGCGAACCGCAGCCAGAAGGCTAAAGCTGAGTGCGCTTAGCTGAACTTACAAAGTTATCCGACAGGGCGAGGGTTTACCTTGTGCCCGTCGGTCTTGTTTTTGGAGATGACCGGGCTGTACCACTTTCAGGTACTGGTTTGATGTTCTCCGGCTTCCGTGTTTTAGCGAGAGATGATCGTGGGCTGCTTCTGGATGTGAAGGCTACGGTCACTGAAGTTAAAGAGGCCTTGAGTGGCTTGAACCGTGAAATAGCAGAACAAATTTTAGCACAGCTTTCAGGCTTGGCAGCAAATCGTTTGACTACGCCTATGCCAAATATTGAAACTCCACTGCATTACACGCGGCGTCTGGTAATGGGGGTGCTAAATGTAACACCTGATAGCTTCTCAGATGGCGGCAAGTATCTTGATCCTCGCTATGCATGGGCTAAAGCTGAACGCATGATTGCTGAAGGTGCCGATATAATCGATATTGGTGGTGAAAGCACACGCCCTGGCGCTGACCCTGTTTGGGAAGGTGAGGAAGCAGAACGTGTTGTGCCTGTTATCGAGGCGCTACAAACTTCAGGCATACCGCTTTCAATAGACACTCGACATTCTTTTGTCATGGATAAAGCACTTACGGCCGGTGCTCATATCATCAATGATGTGACAGCTTTAACTTATGATCCTGAAAGTATGACAATTGCTGCAAAATCAAAAGCGCCCGTTATATTGATGCATTCGCAGGGTGAGCCTAAAACAATGCAGGATAACCCAAAATACAAAAACACATTACTAGATGTGTATGACTATCTTGCGGAGCGAATAGCTGTATGTGTTGAGAATGGTGTTGAGAAAAGCCGATTAATTCTTGATCCGGGGATTGGTTTTGGAAAGCGAATGGTTCAGGACAATTTGGCCCTCATAAATGGATTACCACTATTCCATACTCTCGGGTGTCCGATTTTGTTTGGCGCATCACGAAAAAGCTTTATTGGTGCAATATCTGGTGAAGATGATCCGTCGAAACGCTTGCCAGGTTCACTTGCTGCGGCTATGAGAGCAGTGGAATTGGGTGCTCAGATTGTCAGAGTTCATGACGTCGCTGAAACGAAACAGGCGTTGTCCATGGTGCAAGCATTTCGCGATGCAGCGATGATGGACGTTTCTGAGTAAACTCGCTAAACTGCTAGTAATTTATTGGGTTTGGGGAAGACGAACTATGGGCCGTAAGTATTTTGGCACAGATGGAATACGGGGCACCGTTAACAAAGGCCATATGACGCCTGATATTGCTATGCGAATTGGATTGGCTGCTGGCCGTACCTTTACCAGAGGCGAGCATGTGCATCGTGTTGTGATTGGCAAAGATACTCGTCGTTCAGGTTATATGTTTGAGCCTGCTCTCGCTGCTGGTTTCGTTGCAGCAGGTATGGACGTTTACATGGTTGGCCCAATGCCAACGCCGGCAATTGCGCTTTTGGTGAAATCGCTAAGAGCAGATATCGGCGTGATGATTTCTGCTAGCCATAATCCACATTACGACAATGGTATTAAGTTCTTTGGGCCTGATGGATACAAGCTTTCTGATAAGCAGGAGGAACGTATTGAAGCGCTAGTAGACAATGGCGTGAATGATATCCTAGTACAGTCAGAGCAGTTGGGCAGGGCGACCCGTATGGAAGATGCCCGTGGTCGCTATATCGAATTTGCGAAATCGACAGTGCCTTCAGGTGTCACCTTCGACGGACTTAAGGTTGTTGTAGACTGTGCAAATGGTGCAGGTTACCGGGTTGCTCCTGAGGTGCTATGGGAACTCGGTGCAGATGTTGTATCAATGGGTGTTAACCCTGATGGCTTCAATATTAATGATGGGTGTGGCTCTACGCACCCAGAACAGATGTGTGAGCGGGTCGTTGCAACCGGGGCAGATCTCGGTATCGCTCTTGACGGCGATGCAGACCGTTTGATTTTGTGTGATGAAAAAGGTCGGATCATTGATGGTGACCAGATCATGGCACTTATTGCACTCAATTGGCACAAACGCGGTTTGCTTAAAGGTAACGGTTTGGTTGCCACGGTGATGTCCAACTTAGGTCTGGAACGTTTGATGCAATCTGAAGGCATTAAGCTGGAGCGGACAAAAGTTGGTGACAGATACGTTGTTGAGAAGATGCGTGAAACCGGAATAAATGTGGGAGGTGAACAGTCTGGCCACATTATCTTGAGCGATTTTAGCACAACAGGCGACGGGCTTGTTTCCGGACTTCAGGTTTTAACAGAAATTGTTCGTTCCGGTATGCCAGCTTCAGAGGCATGTCAGCTGTTTGAACCTGTCCCACAATTGTTAAAAAATGTTCGTTACAATGGCGGCGATCCTCTTTCTGCAGAAAATGTGAAGCAATCCATTGCTGCTGCTGAGGAAGTTCTTAAAGGAACGGGGCGTTTGGTTATTCGCAAGTCGGGAACGGAGCCGCTTGTGCGTGTAATGGCTGAGGGTGACTGTAAAGATCAAATCACTGAGCTTGTCGATGGCATATGTAGTGAAATTGAGACCGCAGCCTAATGACTGAAGTATGTGATCCAGCAAATGGGGAGCAACATAAAGGGCGGGTATTGGTTATCGCTGGATCTGACCCATCTGGCGGCGCAGGCATACAGGCTGATATAAAAACCATCACTGCGTTAGGTGGTTATGCAGCAACGGCAATAACAGCTTTAACTGTACAAAATACTATGGGTGTTACGGATGTGATGTCTGTGGCATCTGATTTTGTGGCAAACCAAATGAAAGCTGTCTTGACTGACGTAGGCGCGGACGCCGTCAAGACCGGCATGTTGCATGATATTGGTACCATTGAGGCTGTTGTTGAAAGCCTAAATGCATTTACCTTTCAGGGGGCAGTTGTTGTTGATCCGGTAATGGTGGCAACATCTGGTGACCACTTACTCAAGCCTGAGGCAGTAAAAACGATTGTGTCGTGTTTGCTTCCTAGAGCAACTGTTATCACCCCCAATATTCCTGAAGCGGAGGTTTTGGCGGGTTTCAATATCGACACTGTTGACGGTATACGAAGAGCGGGAAAGCGTCTCCTTTCCCTAGGGCCGAAAGCTGTCTTGCGAAAAGGGTGGCCTTTAACTACAGAGAAGTTGGTGGCCATTCTCCTCACGCAGGATGGAGAAGCAATACAGATTAAAAGTATTCGCCTTGATACTCGCCATAACCAC
>JBFOLV010000404.1:0-3545 GCA_040830325.1 Kordiimonas sp.
AAACCATTACGCGCTTCAAATAATGGGTTTGCGCGCGGCAAACTATCACTTGAATACCAGTCATAACGAGCACCGGCAGTGATCGTTAAATCGATATCAGAAAATGTATATTCGTCCTGCAAGTATACAGTGTTGATGGCATACTTAAACTGAGCAGCAGCATCATTCGGGTTGTTACTTGGCGCGGCATTTTCATAAATTACACGCTCAGGTCGGCCTGCTTCAAATGCTTGAATAGCGTTCAGTACAGTGTTTCCGTCATTATCCCGGATATCACGGAAACGATATTCACCTTCAGCCTCTTGGATAAAGAGGTTGAATACATCAAAGTCAACGCGTTCAAGGCCGAACGTAATCAAATGATTATCTAGCTGATAGTTAGCTGCAAGCTTTAGATTTAAGCTGCTGTATTCCAACTCATTCGCGTGACGAGAGTCATCTGCACCTAGATATACAAGAGCCCGTTCGCGTACACCATCACCGTCAGCATCATTGAATGTTTCAATGCGTACTTCACCAAAGTCAGTACCACCAAGTGATCTTACGCGAGGATCAACATCTGCATAAGAAACGCGAAGTTCTGTAGAAAGGTTATCAGACCAGTCAGAGAATAAAGAACCAGCATAAGACTGTAACTTGGTGCCGCGCTCATAATAGTGGTTAGCAACTTCAAGTTCGTCATCATCGCCATCAGACTGCGAAATACTGAAACCATCATTATAAGTGTAGGTTAAAGCTAAACGATGGCTGTCGTTGATGTTCCAGTCAATTTTTGCCAGAATTTTTTCATCAGTTACAGGCAAAGACGCTGGTAGCCCACCAGTTTCATAACCATAAACATCATTCGCAATGCGCACGATTTCATTAAATTGTGCCTGAGAAACACCAGCTACTTCACGTGCTGCACCTGAACCAGCAGGTCCGCGATCAAATAGTTCAGCACCTTCTAAGCGCTCGTATGAAGCAAAGAAAAACAACTTATCTTTGATAATTGGCCCGCCGAGCGTCGCACCGAAGCGCTTCTCACTATAGTCACCAATTTCAAACTTATCACCCTCTAGAGTACTGCCGCGGAATGAATCGCTGGTGTAGTCAAAGAAAGCGCCGCCATGGAATTCATTAGTACCAGATTTCGTAACCGCATTGATGTTACATGCGGTAAAAGCACCATACTCAACATCGAATGGCGCAAGTTCTACAGCTACCTGTTGGATAGCATCGTATGAAAACGGTAGGCGCTCTGTTGGGTAACCATTGCTGTTCAAGCCGAAGTTATCATTCAAACCAACGCCATCAACAGTTAACGAGTTAAAGCGTGGATTGGCACCGGCACACTGCACTGCATCTGCATTAGATACGTTAATGTACACTCGCGGATCCTGACGAATAACGTCCTTAATGTCACGGTTAATAGCTGGCGCATTTTCCAGATCAGAAATATTAAACGATGCTGAAGGGCCTATCGCAACAGGAACAGTAGATGCGCGGTTTGCAGTAACCACGATTTCATCTACATTTTCAGAAGCAGTAAGTGCCACAAGACGCACAGCAGCAGGCCTACCAAGTTGTAGGAAAATATCCTCAATCGTATTTGAACGATACTCAGTTCCATCAGCCATGCGAACAACATATGGTCCACCCACTTTCAAGCCTCTGGCATAAAATGTACCTGAGTCTGTTGTCGTGGCTGTACTAGTTGTACCAGTTGGCACGTGTTCAATGCTCACCGTTACCCCTGCAACAGGTGCGCCTGCTGAATTAGTAACGGTCCCTCGAATTGCAGAAGAAGTTTCCTGTGCTATCACAGGAACACTTGCTGCCATTGCTGCAAGTGCAACGCTGCTACAAAGCGCAGCTCTCATTTGGCGTCTCATTCCCTAAGCTCCCTATGGAGTTTGCAGCCCTCTTAAGCAGTGCCCTTCGAAGCTGCTGTCCTAAACTAACTAAAAAATCCCAACACAACGGATAGAGCAAAAAGACCAAATCTTGACTAAAAGGTCAAGACGGTCGGAAAACCGCCCTCAGCCTGTGTTCGCGCCCTTCTACTCCTGAAATGTTTAGTTTTTTTGACAAAAGGGTCAGGATTCGTAGAATTTTTAGATATTTAGGAAGAAATTCCATTCCCGAACAGGCAAACATCGTTCTTCTGGCAAAGAATAGGAAAAAGCCTCTTCAAAGGTAAAAGGTCACTACCTCAAACACAAAAAAGTGAGACACAGCCTAGCATAGAGAGGCTGTGTCACAAAATTGTCACATAAACGTAATAAATATTGGAGCTAAGCGCTCTAAGCGCCCTATTCTGCTGCGAAAATCTTATTCAGGTACCCAGCAAGGCGAATCCCACCTTTTGATAGCTGAGACTTTAGAAGTGGCGCATGCTTATAGACATAATCATAACTAAATATTGCATTCCCAACGTCATAGATATCACCACGCATAGCAACAAGCTCACTCACCCAGTCGAGAGGCGTAGCCTTTTGCCATTCCGTTATCTGATCATCGGTAATCTTTGCGCCGAGAAAACGTGTCCACTCAGTGAAAGACAAGTTGTATTGATTGATAAAGTCCTCATCCCAAACCATATGGAGATTGGTCATTCGACCAAACCATACAACCTCAATGCGGTTACCACCCCAATCTTCCCGTCGTCCTGCATGCAAAGGCATATGCAAATCGCCAACTAGATGAATAATAAATCTCAGTGCTTTTTGCCGCTCCTCCAAGGGCGCAGTTTTGTCCTTCAAAGTGTCAGTAAAGGCGTGCAGCGCTGTATAAGCATCTCCTGCTGGATTTTTCTCACTATCCTCGTATGAAACTCCGTCAGGCAGATTTATATAATGAAAAGGCTGAGATGTCCTACGCCAGTACTCATCAGGATTAGACCTCATTTCGTCAGGCCATGTAGACGCCTCGGCCATGAACTCATTGCCGAGAATCTCCTTCACAGCCGCAGCAGCCTCTGGTGTTAGGTGTCTAGATGCTAACTCAGCAATCGTACGGTGCCCAGTTGGCCCATAAGCGCTTACAGCACCAGAGAAAAAAGTGATTGCAACAATCAAAGTCCAACACAAACGAACAACCATCGATTTTCCTATCCTAAAAAGCGCTCTCACCGTCTTCAAGCGGTGCAATACCCAGGTAACTAGCAACTGATTGACCTATATCTGCAAAACTTTTTCGTACGCCGCCATTTCCAGCTTTTAGATTTGGGCCATATGCAACAAAAGGCACATGCTCGCGCGTGTGATCTGAGCCATGCCACGTCGGGTCGCAGCCATGATCAGCTGTCAGTATTACAATGTCACCTTCTTGCATTCTATCAAGAAACTCAGGCAACCGACTATCGAAATACTCTAGTGCATCAGCGTAGCCGGCCACGTTGCGGCGATGCCCAAAGCTCTGATCAAAATCAACAAAATTTACGAAAGTTAAGCTACCGTCCGCCGCTTCATCTTGCATCTTAAGGGTTGTATTAAAAAGTGCCTCAAGGCCTGTAGCCTTCACCTTCTTGGTCAATCCCTTATGAGCAAAAATATCAGCTATCT
>JBFOLV010000405.1:0-3157 GCA_040830325.1 Kordiimonas sp.
ATTCCCACTTTATGGAGATTTCCGTACAAGCCCTGCTGCCAGTACAGCTGATCTACTTGAAAAACGCGGAGATAAATGGGGCACAGCCATTGATCCCCTTCTTGCGGATAAGCTCAATATCAAACTCGGTGACACATTGGTATTTGGTGCTGCAAAAGCAGAAGTTCGAGGTTTCATTGAAAATGAACCAGACAAAGCCAACCTTGGCTTCCAGCTTGGACCTTCAGCCATAATTGACTTGGCGGCGCTTGAGGAAACAGGTCTTGTCACCACAGGCTCGTTGATCAATCATATTTACCGCTTACGTTTACCAGCAGGCGCTGACGTGAAAGCCTTTCGTGAAAGCATGAAAGAAGCTTTCCCTGATTCAAACTGGCGAGTAAGAGACCGGGGTACCTCTGCTCCCGGCCTAAGAAACTTCATCACACAGATGGGTATGTTCCTTACACTCGTCGGCATTTCAGCACTAGTGGTTGGCGGCGTTGGCGTAGGTAATGCTGTACGCGGTTATATGGACCGTAAAACACGGACTATCGCCACACTCAAAATTCTTGGCGCAAGCGGTAGCACTGTGTTTGCCACATATTTTTACCAAATCATGCTCATTGGCCTGATTGCTATCATTATTGGTCTATCAGTAGGTGCAGTATTACCTGGCGTACTTGTTCAATTTTTACCCGATAGTTTGCCAGTAAAACCAGATGGCGGCGTTTATCCTGATGTGCTTGCTTTCTCTGCACTATACGGCCTGATGATCACGGTGGCGTTCACAGTTTGGCCTTTGGGCAAAGCACGTGATCTCCCTGCTGTGCATTTGTTCCGTGCAATCGTTGCAAATGGCGGCAAGCGCCCCCGCTTGATTTACCTAGCTGCAATTGCCGGTGCGATCATGACAGTTGCATTGTTGGCAGTAGGGCTTTCGGACAACCGCATGTTAGCGGCCGGCTTCCTTGTTGGAACAGTTGGCACACTTGCGCTGCTTCGTCTTACAAGCTGGCTAATTGAACGCGGTGCGGCAAAAGCACCACGCTCCAAAAATGCCCTTGTTCGACTTGCAATCACAAATCTTTACCGACCAGGTGCCGCAACGGGTGCCGTTGTTATATCGCTTGGACTGGGCCTAACTCTGTTTGCAGGATTGGCCCTTATTCAAGGCAACATGAACAAACAACTTGAAGATCAAGTACCTTCAGAGGCACCAGCCTTCTTCCTGTTGGATATCCAGCCACACCAAGTGGAAGAGTTTGCTGAAGCCGCTAATGCCATTGAAGGTGTGAAAGATCTGGTAACAATTCCTAATCTGCGCGGACGCGTGACGCACCTAAATGGTGTACTCGCAAAAGACGTAGAAATCGCACAGAATGTGCGTTGGATTTTGCGCGGTGATCGCGGCCTAACGTACCAACAAGAACTTGGTAAAGGCAGTACGATCGTTGATGGTGAATGGTGGCCTGCAGACTATAGTGGAGGACCAGAGATCAGCCTTGGCAAAGAAGCCGCTGACGGCCTCGGCCTGACAATTGGCGACACAATGACAATCTCTGTTCTTGGTCGTGAAATCACACCAACCATTCGGTCTATTCGAGAGATCAATTGGGGCAGCTTTGGCTTCAACTTTGTTATTATGTTTGACCCATACACCCTTAAAGCTGCACCACACACCTATATGGCCACACTTAAGGCCGAAGGTGACGCGGAGCAACTTGCACACAAAACTCTCACTAACCAGTTCAAAAACGTTACTGCCGTGCGCATGAAAGAAGTTCTTTCAAGTGTAAATAACATGGTTGAGCAAATCGGTACGGCTGTTGAAGCAACGGCCCTTGTTGCTATCATTGCTGGGGTACTCGTTCTTGCTGGTGCTATTGCCGCTGGGTTTAGGCAACGTGTTTATGAAAGTGTAATCCTGAAGGTAGTTGGTGCTGTAAGGGCCCAAATCCTTCGGGCATACCTTCTTGAATACACACTGATTGGGCTTGTGACCGCGACAATTGCGTTGGGGCTTGGCAGCCTCGTCGGCTGGGTCGTTGTTGATTTGGTAATGGAACTGGAATTCACATTCTTGCCAGTGCCGATGCTCATTACGGTGGCTACAAGCTTGGTAGTAACGGTGTTCTTTGGTTTAGCGTCAAGTTACCGAGCTCTATCCATCAAACCTAATGCGGTTCTAAGGACCGAGTAAATTTTAGGCCGGTTTCTATTGAAAGACCGGCCTAAAGTCGCCATATTATATCCAAATGGTTAATTCCTAGGGAGTTTCAAAAGTGGAACGCTACAATACTGCTTACCGGGCTGGCACTGCCACCCAAACTGCTGAATTTGATGAAGGCCTGCGCGCCTATATGCTGAAAGTCTATAACTATATGGCTTCAGGCGTATTGCTAACCGGCATCATCGCAATGATGGTTGGCACAAACCAGGATCTTATGGTTACAATCTACAGCGGTGGATTACGCTGGATTGTTGCTCTCGCACCCCTTGCTTTTGTGATGGTTATGAGCTTCGGCGCTCATAAGATGAAATCAAGTACCCTGCAGATGATCTTCTGGGCATTTGCTGCGACAATGGGCCTTTCAATGGCAAGTATCTTTGCCGTTTACAGTGCTGAAAGCATCGCGAGAACCTTCTTTATCACCGCAGCAACCTTCGGGGCACTTAGCCTTTATGGTTACACGACAAAGAAATCTCTTTCCGGCTTTGGTACCTTCCTATTTATGGGTCTGATTGGTGTATTGATCGCGAGTGTCGTAAATATTTTCGTTGGTTCATCTATGCTCCATTTCGTGATTTCAGTAGCAGGTGTACTCGTGTTTGCAGGTCTAACTGCTTATGATACACAGCGCATCAAAGAGAGCTATTATATGATGGCGACCGGTGAAGCTGTTGCAAAAGGCGCGATCATGGGTGCAGTTAATCTATACCTAGATTTCGTGAACCTCTTCATGATGTTGCTAAATCTACTCGGAAACCGCGAGTAAACATAAAAGCTTCTAGAAACGTAAGAAGCCCGGCCTTATCCGCCGGGCTTTTTATTTGGGAGATAACAACGATGACACAGGCAACACTGAAGCCTTATACCCCAGCAAACAGAGAAGCATGCCTCAACATATTTGACGGCAATGTACCCAAATATTTCGGTGCGGAGGAACGCGGTGAG
>JBFOLV010000406.1:0-3871 GCA_040830325.1 Kordiimonas sp.
AAGGTTTCCCCGAACAGCCCACGCAAGCATAAACGCCATAAGAAAATGGAGCCCAAGAAACGGGGTAAAAGACACCGCTACGCCAGAGGCAAACCCTGCGGCAATACTATGCGCGGAACCAGGAAGCCTGGCAACACGGTGCCAAATATAGGTAGCCGCGCGCTTAAAGCCCGACCGAGGCCAAAGCCATCCAGCAATTCTGCGCCATAAAGACGGTCTATTTTTTGGGCTAAACAGCATCTACTATGATTTCAGACCGCGGCTACCAGGCTTGATAGCCGGAATATCAGCAAGTGAGGCTGGTACATCTTCTGGCTTATATGTTGGTGCATCAATCGTCGCAAGAGCTGTAACTGGAGCACCAACCTCCGCGCGTCCACCTGAGCGATTGATCAAGCAGCCAGCAGCAACAACATCACCACCCCATTCAGTAATGGTTTTGATACATTCGCGTGATGACAAACCCGTGGTAATAATATCTTCCATCATCAAGATTTTTGCCCCTGAGGGGATTTCAAAGCCACGGCGTAGTGCAAATTCACCTTCAACGCGTTCGGTGAAAATACCGGGAACACCAAGCTGACGAGCGACTTCATAACCAACAATCACTCCACCCATTGCAGGACTAACTACAAGGTCAATCTCAACTCCCGTCGCTTTTACCTTCTCAGCAAACGCTGCGCAGAGGCGCCCCGCTCTCACTGGGTCCATCAATACCTTTGCGCACTGCAAATATACGGGACTATGCAAACCTGATGACAGCTTATAGTGACCCTCCAGAAGTGCGCCAGCTTCACGAAATTCATTTAAAACGGCATCCTGATCCATTTGCCACTCCTGTTTGGTCAATAATTTAAATAGTCTATGATGCGCGGATCGTGCCGGAAGCCCTCCACGTCAAGTAAAATACGATTTACACGGACCTTTACCCCACCACGCACTCAACTTTTACTATTCCCCTTCTCCCCCGCAGTGCTCTTCTCACATCATTAAATTTTTTAACATCCCGAATCTCAACATAAATAATCATGCCGAAAACCCCCGTTTCTCGACCCTGAATAAGAAGATTTAACACATTACCGCCGTTCTTTGAAACAATGCTTGCGATAGTCGCTAACGCTCCGCGCTCATTAATTACGTCAAGACGCAACCGGCCTGTATAAAATGCGTCAGCGGTTTCTTCATCTTCTTCCCAGCGTAAATCCAGCCATGCATCAGGCACATCGTCATATTTACGAAGAGATGAGCAATCGATTGTATGAATTTCAGCACCGTGGTTCGGCACATGGATGCCAACAATACGGTCCCCCCTTACAGGGTGACAGCACTCTGAAAAATGAACCGCAGACTCGCGTTTAATTCCAGATATAGGAATAGCCCCTGATGATGTCTCTTCCCAATCCTGGTGAACTTCAGGAAGCCCTTCCCCTCGGGCATCCTCTTTAAACCCCGGAAAGGCCGCTCTAAGAATTTCATCCTCGGCTAAAGTACCCTGCCCAACGAGAGCAAACAGCGTCTTCGCGTCGCCCAAATTAAGTACAGCTGAAGCCTCATCCATAACACTAGATGAATAATCTAACCCATTTCTGTTACAAGCTTTTTCAATGATTGATTTACCTAAGTTAGCATATTCAGCATGCTGTTGTTGGCGCAGATATCGCCTGATCGCAGAACGAGCCTTTCCAGTTACTACAAAACTATCCCAGCGAGGTGATGGAGACTGCCCCTCCGAGGTCAAAATCTGTACTTGGTCCCCATTCTCAAGTTGATGTCGAAGCGGAACCATTCGCCCATTTACTTTAGCACCCACACAGTGGTCACCAACCTGCGAATGCACTGCATAGGCGAAATCCACAGCAGAGGACCCTCTCGGCAAAGAAACTATTTCACCCTTTGGGGTAAAGCAGAAAACTTGATCCTGAAACATGGCCAGTTTGGTGTGTTCCAGAAATTCTTCAGGGTCTTGTGTCTGATCCAAGATCTCCAGAAGTTCTCTGATCCAAAGATATTGTGAGCCCTCTGCCTTTGCGGCCTTCTGCTTATATTGCCAGTGAGCAGCAACACCGAGTTCCGCTTCCTCGTGCATCTCATGCGTTCTGATTTGAATTTCCAAACGATTATTATGAGGGCCCATAACCGTCGTATGAATTGACCGATAAAAATTTCGCTTCGGTATTGAAATATAATCTTTGAACCGGCCTGGCACCATTTGAAAACGCTGATGTACAATTCCAAGGGCGCGGTAACAAGTCGCGATATCTTTTACCTTAATCCGAAACGCCATCACATCAGACAATTGCTCGAACGTCATATTTTGGCGTTCCATTTTCCGCCATATCGAATAGGGCCGCTTGATCCGACCACTAACACGCGCCTTTATCCCCGCCCCATGCATCAAATCCTCGAGTGTAGCAACCATATCGCCTTCAAGGTCTGGGCTTTGTTCAATCAAGTAATGTAAACGGGCGTTTATAGATTCCATTGCTTCAGCATCAAGGTGCTGGAACGCGAGATGCTCGAGTTCATCCTTCAGTTCGTGCATCCCTATGCGTTCCGCGAGAGGTGCATATATCTCGAGCGTTTCCATTGAGATACGTCGGCGTTTTTCTGGTTTCCTGATAAAGCCTAACGTCCGCATATTGTGACAACGATCAGCCAGTTTTACTAACAACACCCTGATATCATTGGACATTGCGAGCAAAAACTTGCGGAAATTCTCTGCCTGACGAACACTTTCCGTCTGCAATTCAATTTTCGATAACTTAGTTACCCCATCCACCAGCTGTGCGATTTTTTCACCAAACAATTCCTCTATTTCTGGAATAGTAGCGACCGTGTCTTCCACAACATCATGAAGTAAGGCGGTTGCAATAGTATCTCCGTCCAACTTCAAATCCGTTAGAATACCAGCCACCTCAAGAGGGTGAGAAAAATATGGGTCACCAGAAGCTCGTGTTTGAGTACCATGCGCCTTCATCGCAAACACATATGCACGGTTCAAAATAGCTTCGTCCACATTAGGATCGTAAGCCTTAACAATTTCAACTAACTCAAACTGACGGATCACACACTTGCCTTTATTTGACATTTTTTATGACGGGCACAAGAAATAGCCTTTCCTGCGGAGAATTTCAGCCCATTTATTTGATGTAAGGGGTATTTGGTAAAGAATACCATAAATTGATGACAACAAAATAGGAACGGACATGGTTGAAACTGCGGCTTTAGGGAATTTCCTCGCTGGAAATGTAGCATTTATTACGGGTGGTGGAAGCGGAATTAACCTCGGTATCGCGAAGCAAATGGCTTCTGCTGGCGCAAAAATAGCCATTTGCGGCCGTACTTTTAGCAAACTCGAATCTGCAGCCGAAGAAATTCGAGAATTCGGGGTTGATGTTTTTCCTGTAGCTGCGGATGTACGTGACCTCGAGGCAATGGAAAAAGCTTTTACTGAAACCCAGCAAACACTGGGAACCGTCAGCATTGTTGTTGCCGGCGCAGCTGGCAACTTTATGAGTAAGGTAAAAGACCTTAGCTACAATGGCTTTAAAACTGTGGTGGATATTGACCTAATCGGCTCCTTTAACACCGCGAAAGCCGCCCATGAGCAACTAAAGGAAACTAAGGGCTCGATTACCTTCATCTCAGCGGGGCAATCACTGGATGCCTATTCACACCAAGCTCATGTTTGTGCTGCAAAAGCTGGTGTAGACCAGTTAATGAAAACTCTCGCTGTGGAATGGGGCCCTCAAGGCATACGCTCAAACAGCATTATACCAGGCCCAATTGAAGGCACCGAAGGCATGAAGCGGCTTTCTACACCTGAAACGCTACCAATGCTCCTGCAGTCTGTACCAGCGCGGCGCTTAGG
>JBFOLV010000407.1:0-8853 GCA_040830325.1 Kordiimonas sp.
AAAAACTGCAAGGGGAATACAGAATAAGGTTTTGGAAGCGATGGCTACGTCTAAGGCAATTGTTGTGACCAGCCTTGCGAACGAAGGGATTAATGCAGTCGGCGGGGAAAGTCTGGAAGTAGCAGACACAGAAAAACAGTTTGCAGACGCCGTTTTGAAGTTGCTTGATGATCCTGGCATGAGAAAGTCGATGGGATCTAGGGCGCGAAAGTTTGTTGAGCGTGAATTCACGTGGGGACAGGCCTTTGAGAAGTTAGATAGTCTTATAGGTGAATGTTTGTGAATCAGACTATTTTGCCAAAACATTTGCTGTCTTTTTTTGTCGTAGCGTTTGCTACGCTGACCTACTTTTGGTGGGATATTGTCGAGCATCTATTGAATTTGGTAATTAATGTTGATGCCTATTCACACGGACAATTGGTTCCAGTTATTAGCGTTTGGCTAGTTTGGAGTAATCGCTCTGCAATTAGAGATATTGATGTTTTTGCCTGGCTTCCAGGGTTGATACTCCTTATGGGGGCTTCTGTCTTGTGGCTTCTCAGTGAAGTTGGTGAAATCAAAATACTCGGACATGTCGCCTACATAACCGCTATACAGTCGCTGATCTTGACGGTTTTAGGGCCTAATTTTTTTCAACGCTTTTTGTTTCCATGTTTATTTCTTTATCTAGCCATTCCAATGGGAGAAGGGTTAGTGCCGATACTACAGGATGTAACTGCGGAGCTTTCGGTTGTACTGTTAGCAATTTCCGGCATTCCATATACATTGGATGGTATTCTAATAACATTGCCTAGCGGAGTTTATGAAGTGGCGGCAGCTTGCGCTGGAGTCAGGTTTCTTTTTTCAAGCTTTGTTACTGGTGTTTTACTGTCACATCTACTCTATCAGGGATGGAAGAAGCGATTGCTGATGACGCTAGCCTCCCTTGTTATCCCGATTTTCGCAAATGTTATACGTGTCTATGGAATTTTCCTTATTTCAGAAGCGACAGATCAATCCTTTGCTCGTGAGGTCGATCATATCGTCTATGGCTGGGGCTTTTTATCTGCAGTTTTATTGATGGTTATCGCCACAGCGTATAAGTTTGCCGATACAGAAGTAGACAATTATGGGGGTAGCATCTGGTTCTCTTTTAAGTCTAACCACTCTATTATCAGTCTGGGTGCGATAACTGTCTTGGCACTTTTAATGCCAATATTTGCAACAGGCTTTGCCCCAATAACTGCGTATGAACCTACGAAATTAAAACCATTTACTGCTCCGAAATGTGAAAACTGTGACGTTCGGAGCGTGCCTGGCCCTAACTTGCATGATAAGGCCATATTTGCTGAAGTTGATGCGGAGTTTCATCAGAACTACAGGATATTAGCCGACCAAATTTCCGTATCTGGGGCACTAGTCTGTCCGCAGAGGAAAAACATGCGCCTAGTTCAAGTTGGAAATGTACCTCAGGGGCGAGGCTGGTTGCAGTATGATACGAAAGATACGACATTATATGAAACGCATAACGTTCCTTTTGAGGAAACTGTTTATACCATTGGAACACGCAGAAAATATGTATGGGTAACATATTATGTCGACGGTAAATGGATGGCGTCACCTCGAGAACAAACAGTAGCAGCGGCACTGGAGCGTTTAACAAAAAGAGTGACAGCTGGAGCAATGCTTGTAATCTCATCCAGATCGTATGATGGAAAAGAAAAACCAAGTGAAATGCTCAACAAGCTTCTCTCGAATTTTCCGATAGATAGTTTTTTATGGGAAGAAATTAAACCGACAGACGAAGGGACAATTGTATGTGCGGAATAGCAGGCATTATGATGGCTCATGGAGGAGTTCTTGAGCAATCCGCTTTGCAGCGCATGACGAATGTTATTGCTCATAGGGGGCCTGATGGAGAGGACTTCTATTTTGGGCAATCTGTTGGTCTAGGTCATAGACGTTTATCTATCATTGATATTGAAGGCGGCGTGCAACCTATGCACAGTGCCGACAGAAAGGTTATCCTTACGTACAATGGTGAAGTTTATAACTTTCAGAACTTGCGCCGTGAATTAGAGGCACTTGGACATCAGTTTATTACTAACTCTGACACAGAGGTAGTTCTTCATTCTTATCTAGAATGGGGGAAGGAATGTGTTAGCCGACTGCGTGGTATGTTCGCATTTGCAATATGGGATATCCGCAGTAACGAGTTATTTTTGGCTAGAGACAGACTAGGCATAAAGCCACTCTATTATTCGGTTTTGGAAGACGGTTCCTTTATATTTGGCTCAGAACTTAAATCTATACTCTCTCATCCTAAAAGCCGACGTAAACTGCGGGTGGACGCGCTTGAGGATTATCTTACCCTTGGATATGTGCCTGATCCTAAATCAATCGTAGAGGGTGTCCATACTCTGGAGCCAGCTACAGTACTTGTGAAAGCAGCGCACTCAGATAGTTACAAGTTACATCGCTACTGGTCGCCAGATATCGAAACCAGGACAACAAATCTCACGCAAGAAAGTGAGTTGTTGGAGCGTTTGGAAGAGGCTGTGAAGCTGCGAATGATTGCAGATGTTCCACTAGGTGCCTTTTTGTCAGGCGGAATGGATTCTTCTACAGTTGTAGGGTTGATGAGCAGGAACAGTGAAGGACCAGTTGAAACATGCGCTATTGGTTCAGAAGACCCTGATTTTGATGAAAGTGGTTATGCGCAGCTCGTTTCTGATCATTTTAAGACACATCACCGACTAAGGTTAGTTTCGGCGAACGATAGCTTGGGGTTGATCGATGAAATAGCAAGTGTCTTTGATGAGCCTTTTGCTGATTTGTCTGCTATGCCTACGTACAGAGTATGTGGGTTAGCTAGAGAGAAGGTAAAGGTTGCCTTATCTGGAGATGGGGGTGATGAGCTGTTTGCTGGTTATCGTAGACATCGTTTTCATATGCTGGAGGAGCGTTTTAGGAGCATGTTACCGTTGATGGTAAGAAAGCCTATCTTCGGCCCTCTTTCAACAATCTACCCCAAGCTTGATTGGGCCCCCCAGTTTTTACGAGGGAAATCTACCTTTGAGGCATTGGCTCGGTCATCAGCGGAAGCTTACTGTCAAAGTGTGAGTAAAACACCGGACCGTGAAAGGTATCGCCTACATACAAAAAAAATGAAGGCGGTTTTGGGTGGATATCACCCACACGAACGTTTCAATAAACTCGCGGATGAAGTTAAGGGGGCTGACCCCTTGTCTACTGTTCAATATATTGATCTGAAAACATATTTGCCTGGGGATATTCTTACAAAGGTTGATAGAGCCAGTATGGCGCATTCACTGGAAGTACGAGTACCAATTCTTGACCATAAATTTGTAGAATATAGTCTTCGTCTACCTTCTGAGAGGCGTATCGTCGAAGGCAATGGTAAGGCAGTGTTTAAAGATAGTCTGCGCGGCTTTCTTCCTGGCGCAACGCTCGATAGAGAGAAGAGGGGGTTTATAGTACCCGCAGTAAATTGGTTGCGAGATGAATTAGCGGATGTTGTTAGCGACCTTGAAAACAGCGAGACTCTTATGGACACTGGTTTATTGGCCCGCGGTGCGGTGCGGGAACTTGCTCGTGAACATATCTCAGGATTAAGAGACCATCATACTACGTTATGGTCTCTTATTATGCTGGATCGCTCATTGAAAAATTTGAACCTAGAGCTTTAGGTTACTTCTGCTCATCTAAGGCATAGCCTGCAGAGCGAACTGTGCGAATGTAATCTGCTTCGCCACCGTCATTAATTGCTTTTCTCAGGCGACGGATATGTACATCTACAGTCCGTGGTTCAACATAGACATCACGACCCCAAACTGAGTCTAAAAGTTGTTCACGAGAGAATACCCGGCTTGGGTTCTCCATGAAGTGTCTAAGAAGTCGATATTCTGTTGGGCCGAGGTTCACAACACGTTCGCCTCTTGTCACACGGTGAGAGACATTATCTAAACGAATATCTTCAAAAGATAGCATATGTCCTGCTAGAGCAGGGCGTACTCTACGAAGAACAGCTTGGATGCGAACAACCAGCTCTTTTGGGGAAAATGGTTTAACAATGTAATCGTCCGCGCCCGTTTCCAAACCGCGAATGCGATCAGGTTCGTCGGCACGCGCTGTTAACATAATAATCGGAACATTTTGCGTTGACGTTTTTCGGCGTAATTGACGGCAAATTTCTAGACCGGAAAGGTTGGGGAGCATCCAGTCCAAGAGAATAATGTCTGGCGTATCTTCTTCTGCTTTAAAGAGGCCTTCTTCGCCATCAGCAACACAGTCAACCTCAAAGCCCGCATTTTCAAGGTTATAGCGGACTAGTTCAGTGATATTCTCGTCATCTTCAACTAATAATACACGTGTTGTCACAGTGGTATCCTTCACTCAGGCAGTTGCTGTTGGTTTACTGGCCAACGGCTTCTGTACTTGTGGTATCCCCCTTGGGGCGTGCTTCTTCTAGAACTACACCTGTAATCGTGTAGTAAATTTGCTCAGCAACGTTTGTGGCTTGATCACCAATACGTTCAAGGTTTTTGGCGATCATTAAGTAGTGCGTATAAACGTTGATATAATCAGGTGTTTCCATCATACGGGCGAGTATTTGGCGATATGCTGCATTATGCATATTGTCGAGTACTTCGTCGCTTTCCCATACATCCATTGCAGCATCAGCACTGCGGTGCGCGTATGCATCCATAACATCTTGAATCATACGGTGTGCAGTTTCAGCCATGGTTTCAAGCGTTTGCGGCAAGACGACAGGGTGGCTTTCACTAATTGCTAGGGTACGCTTTGCGATATTTTTCGCATAGTCTCCCATACGTTCAATCAAAGTCGTCATTTTCAAAGCTGATACAACTTCGCGTAAATCATCGGCTACAGGAGCTCGCCTAGCAAAAACACCGATAGCGGTTTGCTCTGCTAGTGCTTCAAGCCTATCAAGTTCTTTGTCTGCTTCACGGAGGCGCTGAGCTTCTTCAGAATCTCTTTCTTTAAGCGCTTGCATGGAACCAAGGAGTTGATCGCCTGCTAGGCCGCCCATACGGCTCACAATGCTTCTTAACTCGTTTAGCTCGTCATCATAGGCTGATAAAGTATGGTCACTCATAGTTCTGGTCCTTTACCCAAAGCGGCCCGTGATATAATCGCGGGTGCGTTCCTCTTTAGGTGCTGTGAATATCTGTGTTGTATCCCCATGTTCGATAAGATCACCCATGTGGAAAAAAGCTGTCTTTTGAGATATGCGGGCGGCTTGCTGCATACTGTGTGTAACGATGGCAATGGCGTAGCGGCCTTTTAGCTCATCGATCAAGTTTTCAACTTTTGCGGTTGCTATCGGGTCAAGAGCAGAGCAAGGCTCGTCCATTAAGATAACCTCTGGGTTTACCGCAATAGCGCGAGCAATACACAGGCGTTGCTGTTGTCCGCCGGATAAGGCTGTGCCAGGCGCATCAAGCCTGTCTTTAACTTCTTGCCAAAGTCCGGCTTTCTCAAGAGACTTTGTAACAATTTCATCGAGATCAGCCCGGGCTGTTGCAAGGCCGTGAATACGTGGGCCGTATGCAATATTATCATAGATGGACTTAGGGAAGGGGTTTGGTTTTTGGAAAACCATGCCTACTCGCGCGCGAAGCTGAACAACATCAATTTTGGGGTCGTAGATATCTTCACCGTCAAGAGTAATGCTTCCTTCGATACGGCAATCCGTTATTGTATCGTTCATTCGATTCAAACATCTTAGGAACGTAGACTTCCCGCAGCCAGATGGGCCAATGAGAGAAGTTACTTCGTCTCGATGTAAATCAAGCGAGATATTTTTTACTGCATGGTTGTCGCCGTAAAAAACGCTAACGTCCTTAGCAGTCATCTTTGGATTTTTGTTATCTGTCACTTTTTCATACTCTGGCGCTATTTTGAGCATTGGTTCTACCATTGTCGTTCAAATTTCTGGCGTAACCAAATGGCAACACCGTTCATGGCGATCAGGAACGCAAGCAGTACCATAATGGCTGCAGACGTTTTTTCAGTAAAGGCACGCTCCGGGCTATCTGCCCACAGGAAGATCTGCACCGGAAGGGCTGTGGCAGCATCAGTGACGCTACCGGGAATATCTACAATAAAGGCAACCATGCCTATCATGAGTAGGGGCGCGGTTTCACCCAGCGCTTGCGCCATACCAATGATAGTACCAGTTAAAATGCCGGGCATCGCGAGTGGCACGACATGGTGAAACACTACCTGCATCGGCGAGGCACCTAGGCCTCGTGCGGCGTCCCGTATTGACGGTGGTACAGCCTTAATTGCTGCTCTTGAAGCAATAATAATTGTCGGAAGTGTCATCAATGCGAGAGTCAGACCACCAACTAGTGGTGCTGAACGCGGTAGACCCATAACTCCAAGGAATACAGCGAGACCTAATAGTCCAAAAACAATCGACGGAACTGCAGCCAAGTTGTTTATATTTATTTCCAACAAATCTGTAAGTCGGTTTTTGGGCGCAAACTCTTCGAGGTAAATAGCTGTCAACACACCGATAGGGAATGCGATTGCAAGGGTTACCAAAAGAGTTAGAGCCGAACCAACCGTCGCGCCCCAAATACCCGCTAGCTCGGGCTCGCGGGAGTCGCAGCTTGTGAAAAAGCGTGTATGGAAATCAAGTGAAATACGATATTCTTCTTCGAATTTCTTGACCGAGGCCACTTCCTTGTCTTTAACCTTGCGATTAGCTTCCGGCAGTGACGCGTCGATATTTTCCTTAACGAGTTGATCAATGTCATCAGAAGCTAACAAACTGATACGCTGTGTTGTGCCAACAATTGAAGGATTAGCTAGAATTGTATTCCGGAGCTGCTCGCGGGCACCTGTACTGAAGATGCGCAATAGTTGCCGGCGGTCTCTACGGCTTTTAACTTCGGGGAACTGTATTGCCATTGCACCCTGAAGTAGGCGGATCATGTTAGTTTGTCGTACTTTTTGCTCAAACTCAGCGGCGCCCATCTCGCGGGGGTCACCAAGAATGGACTGGCTAAAAGGTATATCTACTTCAATACTTGTTTGAAGGAAGCCTTTAGATCCATCGCTAACAATTTTACCTAGGAGCGATACTAGGAACAAACCTGCAATAATGACAGCTGTCAGGCCAATAGCGCGAAAGGTTTTTTCCTTGCGGTACCTGCGCTTAGTACGCATCGCCATCTCAGGAGATTTCCAGTCAGTAGGATTGTTTAAAGTTGTGTCTGACATCATATCTTCCTTACTCGTAAGCTTCCCGGTATTTCCGGACAATGCGTTGAGCAAAAATATTCAGGCCCATAGTTATCACAAACAACGTAAGCCCGAGAGCAAAGGCTGAAAGAGTTTTAGAGCTATCGAATTCTTGGTCACCAGTTAGAAGTGCGACGATTTGCACGGTAACTGTGGTTACTGCCTCAAATGGGTTGGCCGTGAGGTTAGGTTGCATGCCTGCGGCCATCATTACAATCATTGTTTCGCCAATAGCTCGACTGATGGCGAGTAGAAATGCTCCAACAATGCCTGGTAGTGCAGCTGGCAATAGCACTTTAATGATTGTCTCTGACTTCGTTGCTCCAAGAGCTAAGGAGCCATCTTTGAGTGAACGTGGTACTGCTGTTAATGCATCATCCGAGAGTGAAGATACAAAAGGAATAATCATAATTCCCATTACAAAACCGGCAGCAAGAGCACTTTCACTAGCAATGGACAAACCTAAAAGTTCACCTGTATCTCTAAAGAGAGGTGCAATCGTAAGTGCGGCGAAGAAGCCGTACACAACTGTTGGAACACCAGCTAATATTTCGAGAAGAGGCTTGGCGATCTTCCTCATACGCTGGCTAGCATACTGAGTAAGATAGATGGCAGCAAATAAGCCAACAGGGCCAGCAACCAGCATTGCAAGCAGGCTAATCAAAAGTGTACCAGCAAATAATGGTACTGCACCAAATGCGCCGGTGGAACCTACTTGGTCTGCGCGTAGAGCTGTTTGAGGGCTCCACTTTAGACCAAATAGAAAATCGGTAACTGGTACTTCACTAAAGAAACGCATGCTTTCAAATAGTAATGAGGCGACGATTCCAAAAGTAGTGATGATCGCGATTACGGAGCTGGAAACCAAGAAAACTGAAAGTAGTTTTTCAAATTTATTCCTAGCGCGGTAATCAGGGCGAGCACGACTTATCGCATAGTTGAAACCAACCAGCCCAACTCCAACTGACAAGATAAATGTTGCCCAAATGCCTTTTGTGTAAAGAGCATTGAAATGGTTAGCTGCTGCAACAATGTCAGGGTTTTGTTCGCGTGCAATACCATTCTCTACGGCTAGTCTAATTCTATTTATAAGCAGAGTCGCTTGATCTCTGTATTCCGTAGTTACGTCAGCTGGAAGGGCAGCTAACATCAAGTTTTCGAGGACATGTTTGCCAAAAATAATCCATAAGGCAAATACAAGTAATGCAGGCAAGAATGCCCAGCTGGCACCATGATAACCATGATGGCGCGGTAACGAGTGTAATTTTGTTGTATCGCCGCTTGCCCGTGTGAGCGCTGTTTGTCGCACTATTGCAAAAGCTAACAGAGCAATGACGGAAATCGTTACAAATATAGTTGAACTGGTCATTTTTACCCGGTTTAACCCTATGAAAAGACTATTGAGTATTCTTCATAACTGAAAAGCTGGCAGGGGCTAACCCCTGCCAGGTTTTATATCTTATATTAGTCGAGTGACAGTGGCGCTAGGCTTGAAGCAGCGGCCTGATATGCACTGCGATCATTATCTGGAAGAGGGATAAGACCACGGTCAGCAAGATAACCAAAATCGCCAGCAGC
>JBFOLV010000408.1:0-2221 GCA_040830325.1 Kordiimonas sp.
AATACCTATTTCCTGCCCTACTTTAAGAAAATACATATAGACGATATTACGGATGTAGATATCTGCCGTTACCAAGACTGGCGTAAAAGTTATTACGACAAAGGCCCCGGAAAGACCAAGACCACAATCACCTATGAGCGTGTCCATGCTTTAACTGGGAAACTAGAGCGGGTTCGTCGCCCCCACGTGGGCAAGCCTTCTATTTCTTCCAGCACCATACGGAATGAATCCGCTCACCTGAGAAAGATATTCGAGTATGCCCGTCGACGGGGCTATCTCGAACGCCACCAAATACCAGTAATTGAAGACCCTCCGCTCAAGTCCAATCGTCGACCTGATTTTGATATAACTGCGTACCGCACTCTGATCAGGAAGTCCGTATGGTGGTACAAGAATGCCCCAACAAAACGTGTACAGTTTGACCGGCAACTTATGCATGATTGGATTCTCATCATGGCCAATACTGGCATGCGTATTGGTGAAGCTAGATCACTAAAATGGAAGAATATTGTCTACAAACCTGTGGGCGACGACGAATATATCGTCCTTCTCTATGTGAAGGGCAAGGGCAAAAAGCGTGAAATGGTCGCTATGCCCCGAACTAAAATCTACTTGGAGCGCCTAAGAGCAAGAACCCAGTTCAATGATGACGATGACTATGTTTTTACAGGCCGGTTCGGGCGACCTATTCGGAGTTTTGTGTCTGGCTTTAATGCCCTACTAAAACACACAGACTTAGCTTACGATCAATTTGGAAACAAACGCACACCATATAGTCTTCGGCATACCTACGCGACCTTTGCGTTAATCTATGGGCGTGTGAACGTCTATACTTTGGCGGTGAATATGGGCACTTCTGTCGAGATGATCGAAAAGCACTACGGTCATGTGAAACCTTTGCAAGCGTATAAAGAGCTGACGACCAGATATAAGATGTAAAAACTTTTCCAGTAACCACCTGCTAGATTAATCTTTAGAGCGTAAGTTTGCCACGCTTATCGGTCGGGTGCACGCAAGAGCTATTACTTGCAACAATGTTTTGACACCTCACCACTCTTTTGGATAGATAGTCGCCGTGTGTCCCCGTAGCTCAGTAGGATAGAGCATCAGATTCCTGAATTTAAATTGGGCATTAAGGAAGGAAACACCTTAATGAATCCGCTCAAACTCAGGGAAGCCTTTAATCTGGTAATCCTGAGCCAAGCCCGAAAACCTTCGGGAAGGTGCAGAGACTTGACGGGCGGTATCTAAGTCCTTGTTGCAAGGATATGGTAAAGAGAAAGTCCAGACCACAAAGCCGCAGTTGCGGTGGCGGCGAAAGTCGTAGCTGGTATGAATCTGAGGGCCACAGGTTCGAATCCTGTCGGGGACACCACCTATTCTTCCAAGAAACTTCAATCGTGCTTTCAGTAATTTGAAGCTAACCTTATTTGGGCGGCGGTCGCTCAAGTTGTGGAGAATTACGTAATTTTTGGTAGAAATCTTCACTTAGTGAAGAGTTTTCTGAGTAATCAACCACAATTTCATATCCTTCAAAACCTGACATCCTTTCCAGACTTAAAACAAAGGAAAGGACCCCCTATGGCCAAGTCAACATCCCTCCAACGCCTGCTTACTAACACCACAATCAAGTCATTTGAGGATCGTGAGAAGGTTTTGGATGAGGCAAAAAGAGAAGCATTCAATAGCCGATTGGGTACGTATCTCGCGCTTGCTTACGCATATCAATGGTGGCTGATGAGCAAAGACGATCGCCTCTATATGGAGCAAAAGTTCAAGAGTGCAGAGATAAAGGTTTCCGACTTAGAAACGACAAATTTCCTCGTACCTACCATCAAGCTCATTTTTGATCTTAATGAGCCCACATATTATAGCCGAGTAACTGAGTACGCTTTGGTGCTCCAATATGTACACAGGAAGATGGATGAGGAAACCTATGAAGATGCAGCCGCATGTCCGTCTCTTGCAGTTGAAATCATCAAAAAAGGTAAAGGTATTCGCAAATGTGCGGAAGCCCAGCGACAGTTCAACAATCCAAAAGACGAGAATGAGCCGCCCCAGACAGACCTTGAAGCGTTTCTACAGAAGGTTTGCACCAACCGGTACAATGGTAAAGAGTCTGACGGAGCTGTGAATATCCCAGCCCCTAAATCATCTGCGGGATTGGTTTTAATGGTGGGTCGTCCAGATCAAAACAACTTAATCGATATTGTCGATGTAA
>JBFOLV010000409.1:0-3192 GCA_040830325.1 Kordiimonas sp.
CTAAAGGTCACGTACTTTTTTATACAAAACTGAGATAACGGATAGCTATAGCTGGAAGTTACATAAGTGACATCGTCATAGAGATAATTATCTCAGTTATTACCTCTGCTGTGTGCGTTATTAGCGGCCCGCGTTAAGTAGATAGCAAAAAGGGCCAGATAGATGATACTGGCCCGGTTTATTTACTGTGAGATACAATTCACAGAGGATTGTAAGCTAACGCTGTTTAACTTGATAGAACTTGGCTTCAGTATCCGAGATATTAAATTCACATTGGATATTAGTTAATACCTTTCCACCAAATGCGTTATTGCCTCGCACGGCCCCCGAAAAAACGACTAACCTAAAGGGCTGTCCCTCTACCCAGCTAACGCCCCATGTATATCGGGAGCTTTCTCGATCTAGGACGGGATATTGTGCAACTTCGAAGCTATCAGGGTCATGCATCCGGAATTTAAAAACATCAAGGCACCCTCGAATGTGGCCTTGCCCGACAAACTGCTCGGCTCGCTCAATGTCTTGATTGAAAAGTTTGTTTCGTTCTTCCTTCGGCAATTCGCGTTTGTAGACTTCAATGCTTGTTGCGCATGCCGCCAGAGACAATGCTAACACTGAAGATATTATGAGTTTCATTATCGACCTCCATTTATACCAATTTGGGATATACCAAACTGGTATTATCCTAAAACAGGATTAGCGTCGCGCAAGTCATAATTGCGAGGCGTGATATGGGTGTCGGTACCCTCCATACTAAAGAATACAAAGAGCTATGCGATAAGCTAAAAGAAGCCCGCCTTAAAAAAGCACTTACGCAACAAGAATTGGGTGATAGGCTGAAAAAACCACAATCATATATCGCCAAGTATGAAAGAGCTGAACGACGCCTAGATGTGATAGAGTTCGTGCATATTTGTGCTGCGTTAAATGTAAGTACATCTGAAATACTGGACCGATAACAGGAACACGACTTTAAGAGGGCAAGGTTGTGGTTAAGAATAATGACGAATTGTCGAGCGATGTATCACCACCAGAAAAGGCTGGAACTGACGAAGGTCCTGAACCAGAGGCCTCCAGTGATACTTTTCCCTGGTGCGAAGCCACTGTAGAAGATCTTACTAGCCTGACCGACACTGAATTTGAAAGCCCAATTGCAGACATACAAACCAGCGAGTGTCGAGTATTAGCTGACAGTTTCGGAAAAAAAGCAGCAGCGCTAGACGAAAGCTCACCAGCAAAACTGATATTTATGATGTTAGCTGGTGTTTGCAGCATGCAGCCTCAGCTGAAAAACGACCAAGAGCCATTTTCCGCGCAAATTGTGTGGGCAGATGGTCGTCGCTCAGCACTAGCGGAAGATTTCCGTGGTGAGCCTCTTGAGGTTCTGAAATTGATGGCTGAGCGAGCCTATAACTTGGTCCTGAAAGCCCGCCTGTGCCATCTATGCTGGTTACTTGATCGAAGTGCCGGCAAACTAGCAATTGAGGCTGTCTGCAGTTACGTAAAGATCATCCAGCTACTTGAGAACAACGAACTTGATCCGGACGACATTGACGAAAACGGCGAACACCAGTTCCTGTTTCTTAAGGCCCACAAGTTTGCCCAGATTGCCGCTCATATTGGCTGGAAAACAGGCTGGTCCAAACCGCATAGCGAACAGCTGAAAACCACCATCCAACAACTGTTCAATCGATCACTATTAGGCAAACGCTTGATCCCCATGGGGTGGTTTGGTGAGTTAGCCCTTAAGTACAGCGTTATTGAGGCTTCGGAAATCGCTAGTTCACTGGAGGCTAAAATAACCTCCGAGGACTTTGACGGAGATGTCTATGCACAGGTTAACATATGGCAGTTGATCAGCTCCTGCCACTCTAGAGAAAAGAACGAAAACGCTGCGCACCAAGCAACTAGGAATGCTTCTGATTGCTTTGCCCGTGCTGCTGAAAAGGTGGGCTCCGCAATGTTAGCAAGCCACATGCTAAGCTGCGCTATCGCTGAACTCCATGGCACACCCAATCAAAGAGAAAGGCGAAAGGAGCTTAGTCACCAGTTGGTGGATGTACAGGCTGATATCAGAGATGAGATGCAGCTGATCGGGCATTCGACCGACGTCAAAAGTATCGTTGAAACAACCGAAAAAGACTTGGAAGGATTAGGCTTAGTTGAACTGTTGTTTCAATTTGCAGTCTGTTCATGGTCACCCACACCTGAAAGCCTTGAAAATGAGGCCAGAGAGAGTGCCTCGAAAAGCTTTCTGTCCTCAATGTTTGGGAAATCTATTCATGATGCAAAAGGTAGAGTAGTGCATCGATCACCAGGTATGGACCTAGGTGCTGATGTGTCAAACGAGAGCTTACAGGCTGAAATAGTTCAAAACGAGAGTTATCGCCGCAATATTTTAGTCGGTGGCGTTATTGAAGCTGGACGACGGTTTATCACAGATCGCCACTATATTTCTGAGGAAGTAATCTTCCATTTAGTACGGCATAGCCCTTTGGTACCCGTTACGCAGATATCGACATACTGTGATGGCTTTACCAAGTTCTTCAGGGGTGAGTTAACCAGTGCAATCTATATTTTGACGCCGCTCCTTGAAAACTCGTTACGCCACTATCTTGAGCAAAAGGGCTATCTAGTTACAAAATTCGATGATGCAACCCAGACACAGCAGGACCATACAATTTCCGGTCTATTTGACAAAATGAGGCCTGAGCTGGAGGAGTGCTTTACTCCTGCAATAGTAACCGATATCGAAAATGTATTCTTACATCAGGCTGGGCCAAAGATCAGACATAGCGTCGCTCATGGAATGTTGTCCGATGGAGCACCCTATCACCCGGACGCCATATATGCATGTTGGCTGATTTTTCACCTATGTATGCTGCCGCTGGTTCCTTACAGGAAAGACTTTAGCAAGCAACTGGAGTTCATGTGTTAGTGCTGCCAATGCTGCCAAAACGACCCCCAAATAAGCCCCAAACCCACCACATATGAAAAAATGCAGATAGCACGCAGGTCGCGTAAGTAATTGTATGTAGGTAAGTTTTTGAGATTAACTCGAAACGCCTGGTAAGCTTCGGAGGGCAGCGCTCTATCCAGCTGAGCTACGGGTGCGCGGTCAGCTTTATTGGCGCGGACACTACACGCAGCCACGCGCCACCGCAAGCCCCATTTTAGTGATTCTCCATGGCACCC
>JBFOLV010000410.1:0-7204 GCA_040830325.1 Kordiimonas sp.
ACATCGAAGTGATTGAAGCCGCTATTCAGGGCATGCTGAAATCTCTAGACCCCCACTCAACCTATATGAACCCTGATGTGTACCAGCAAGTTCGGGTTCAAATGGAAGGCGAATATGGCGGCCTTGGCATCGAAGTCCAGATGGAAAACAGTGTTGTAAAAGTAGTTTCTCCGATCGACGACACACCTGCTGACAAAGCAGGCATTAGGGGCGGCGATTACATCACCCATATTGATGGCGCTGCTATCAGCGGAAAAACCCTTACTGAAGCTGTTAAAGAAATGCCCGGCCCAATTGGGTCACCAATTGTAGGTACTATTTTCCGTAAAGATGAGCCCGCACCGTTTGATATTGAAATTATCCGTGAGAAAATTTTAGTGCGTTCTGTTCGTCACCGTATTGAAGATGAAACAATAGGCTATGTGCGCGTAACCACCTTCAACATGCAATCTGGTGAAGGTGTTGAAAAAGCCGTTAACAAACTTGTTGCAGAACTTGGTGGTTCTATGGACGGCCTAATTCTAGATCTCCGTAACAATCCAGGTGGGTTGCTTGATGAAGCGATCCGCATTTCAGATGCATTCCTTGATCGCGGCGAAATCGTTTCAACAAGAGGGCGTCGCCGGCAGAATAACAATCGCTGGTATGCTACTAAAGGCGACCTACTTGACGGTCTACCCATTGTTGTCCTCACTAACGCCTACTCCGCGTCAGCTTCTGAAATTGTAGCTGGTGCCCTTCAAGACCACAGACGTGCAGTGGTCTTAGGCGACAAAACATTTGGTAAAGGCACAGTGCAAAGCGAAATTCGCCTCGGCCGCAAAGGTAATCAAGCTATCCGTTTAACCACCGCGCGCTACTTCACACCAAGTGGGCGTTCTATTCAAGAGCGTGGTGTTGAGCCAGATATTGAGCTTCTAGCGCCTCAACGAGGCCCTCGCCGTGCGCCACGCCGGGAAGCAGACCTAAATGGCCATATCGAAAATGACCAACAAGGATTAGACCGCACAGGTGAGGAAGAAAACACACCTAATACAGCGCCTGTTGACCAAAATGTTTCGGCAACGGAAGAAAATAACACCCAACCAGCTGAGCAAAATGTTGACGTACAGCTCAAATATGCGATTAAGCTACTGAAGAATATGTCAAGCTTACCCCAGGAGCAGATGGCAGAAGTTCGGCAATAGGCCATTTCGCTGTTCGACTGGGGGAGAAAGAGGGACTTAGTTCGTGCTGTCTAATGTGAATGCTTTGCTAATTGCTTGGGCTGTAAGCCTGATTATTGTTGTGGGTGGCGTTTTGACGCTTGAGGCAACCTATACGCCTGCACCACCCGCAGAAGTAACAGAGCAAACTTCTTCTGCCCCTCAGGCAACTGCTAATACTGATACTGCGAGCGATACTTATGCGGCGGCGCCGTCATCTAACCAAGCAGGCAATGCGGTTACCGGCCTTCCTGCGCCCGGCGAAGTAACCACACCAACGCAGCGCCTGTCAGTGGACACCGTAACAAGGGAAATTCCCGCGGTCGCAATTCCTGAACTGCTTGAACAATCCGATCAGGGGCCACTTCCTAAAATATCAGAGGATGGTAGAAAACCCTTCGATGCGTACGCTGCCTCAGCACCGCTTACAAACATTCCATCACGCATCGCATTAATGGTAACTGATTTAGGCCTTAAATCTCGTACTACGCAGAATGCGTTAGCAGAATTGCCTAGAGATATTGGCTTGGCATTCTCTCCCTAATCAAGAGATCTGAATAGATGGGGCGAACGGTCGCGTAGAGATGGCCATGAAGTTTTCCTGAGCATCCCTATGGAACCAGTGAACTATCCCCAAAATGACCCTGGGGCTCTTACTTTGCTCACAAGTCACAGCCAGCGCGAAAGCACTAATATCCTCAGACAGTCCCTGGGACGTATGACGGGATACGTTGGTGTTCTAAACCATATGGGATCGCGTTTTACCGCAGCCAGTGACAGTTTAAGGCCTATACTTGATGAAATTAACAGACGCGGCCTTATGTTTGTGGACAGCCGTACGACGCCGTATTCGCGTGCAGCTGCAATGGGTAGAGCCATGGGGTTACCTGTCGCCTTGAACAATGGATACATCGACAAAGAGTTAGCGCCTGACTTGATTGCAGAAGAACTCAAGAAACTTGAGGTTAGAGCGCAAACACAAGGTGCCGCTATGGGCATGGCACGCCCCTACCCTGTTTCCATCAATGCCATCAAAGTTTGGGTGGCAACCCTTGAGGAACGTGGTTTTGTGCTGGTACCTGTGACCTCGATTGCCAACCGTCAAGCCATCCCCAGATAAGACCTATGTCCGAAAACTCACTTCCTTACCGGCCTTGTGTAGGCATCATGCTCATCAACAAGGACAAGATGATTTTTACGGCTGAACGCATTGATATGCCGGGAGCTTGGCAAATGCCACAAGGCGGCGTGGATGAAGGCGAAGAACTCGAGGAAGCAGCACTAAGGGAGCTTGAAGAAGAAATTAGTGTCCCTCAAAACGCTGTAAAAATTCTAAGACAAACGAGCGATTGGGTATATTACGACCTACCAGAACATTTACTCGGTAAAGCTTGGGGCGGTAAGTACCGAGGCCAAAAACAACAATGGTTTTTGATGCAATTAGTTGGCGATGAAACACTCATAAATTTGGATACAGAGCACCCAGAATTCGGCCGCTGGAAATGGTCTTCTCCTGAACAGCTGGTTGACGAAATTGTCCCATTTAAAAAGGCTGTTTACGAGGAAGTAGTCAACAGTCTGCTTACTTAAACTAGCCGTTCCTGAGTATCTAAAGCCGTTAATTTATCAGGATTTCGGACAATATATATGTAGGCTCCCAGGCCGTCCTTATCATACTCAAATGAAAGTGTGGATATTGTACCGTCATCATCGGTATAGATAGCAGATACGCGGCCATTCAACTCCGTCAAGACAGGTTTCGCCCCTGCCCAAGCTCTGTGTAAACCCCGAGAAATAAATCTTAAAATACGGCGTTTTCCAACAACGATTTTGGGCACGGCAATCACCTTACCGCCGCCATCAGACGCAAGCTTGATATCCTCTGATAGAAGCCCAGCAAGAGTATCCGTTTCCCCGCTTTCAATAGCCCCATGGAATGCGCGCAGTAACTTCTCTTGCGCCTGTTTGGAAGGACTGTGCCGTATATCTTCTTTACTGACATGACCTCGGGCACGTGAGACAAGTTTACGGCAAGCTGCTTCCTCTATATCCAAGGTATCTGCGATGACACTATATGGCTGACTAAACACATCATAGAGTAAATAAGCGGCGCGTTCTTTTGGACTGAGGCGTTCCAGCATTAACAAAAAGGCAGTTGATAGACTTGAAGCAAGTTCAGCATCCTCCACAGCCCCTGAGGTTTCAGCTGTTCGCACTGGTTCGGGTAACCAGATACCAAAATAGTCAACACGGCTTTTGTGGGCGGCTCTGAGCATATCTATTGCACGCCTTGTACATACTGTTGTCAACCAAGCAGCAGGGGTGCGGATATCCGCGTGATCGGCTTTAAGCCATTTAACGCAGGTGTCCTGCACAGCATCTTCGGCTTCAACCATAATGCCAAGAATACGATAAGCCAGCCCCAATAACCGGGACCGGTTTTCCTCAAATATCCGAATAGATTCTTCGGTATCGCCCATCAAATAAACTGCCTAGTGATTGGAAACGCCAAGTCGGTTCCATAGATTTATCATAGATACCAGACTAGTTAACACAGCAATCTGTTCATCAGAATAATGCTGACGCAGTTCTGCTCTTAGTAGGCCAAAATCTGTATCATCAGACAGGACTGTCAGTGCCTCTGCCCATGCGAAAGCAGCCTTTTCTGCCATAGTAAAATCATTTACATGGCGCCATACAACAAGCCGGTCCAAACGTTCATTTGTCTCACCGTCACGGCGGGCTTCGCTCGTATGCATCTTCACACAGAAAGCACAGTTATTTATCTGCGAGGCCAGCAGTTTCACCAAATGGTTCAAACCCCGCTCAATGCCCTTACCAGCTAGAACTGTTTCAATGTCAGCCCATGCACCATAAACATCTGCAATGCGATTTGGGTAATCAATCATACGTGTATCGGTCATTCTATACTCCTTAAAACACTTATACGGATACTGACGATTGATCTGCTCAGTCTGTGACATGGCAGATAAAAAATATCACTTCGCCTTATCAAGCTTGCTATGCTCCTTCACACAAAATTAGAGATTATGCTCTAGCTATGATTGATGTCACCTCGCAGCTAAGCGTCTTCAGAAGGGCTAGAATATGTATCTAACACGTTTAATGTATGTCAGTGAATTAACCCCTGGCGTTGATATTGATGTCCCTCAAATTCTAGAAAGTGCCAGGCGAAACAACGCAAAAGCAGAGGTAACCGGGGCACTCTGGTTTGGAAGCAATCTTTTCATTCAGGTTCTGGAAGGTGGTCGCCGCGCTGTTAGTTCAACCTACCACAAAATTGCTGCTGATAGTCGGCATGGAAATATCGAACTGGTTGAATGCAGGGTGGTCTCAGAAAGAATCTTCCATAAATGGACCATGGGGTACCATGCAGACACCGGAGAGAACCGTAGTCGTGTTTTAAGGTACTCAGGTCACAATGAACTTATACCACGTGAGATGTCACCCGAAAGCCTCCTTGGTTTCCTCTCAGACCTCAATTTAAGCGACAAACACTATTAGGCCGCAAGCCCCTCGAAGCACTCTAACGCAGACATAAAAAAACGCCGCCTATAAGGCGACGTTCTTAAATTCTTATGCCAATGGAATTTAAGCTGCGATTACGTCCGCAAGCACTGTCATCCAAGCAAGTTCTTTTTCAAGAGCCGCTTTTTCCACATCATCCTTGGCGTCTTCGATATCTTCGCGAGTATCAGAGATTTTTTGATCAAGCTCTGTGCTGTCTACACTATCAATTGCCAAAGTTTCTTCAGCAAGAATAGTCAAACCGCTTGGGCTGATCTGTGCGAGACCACCTTTAACAAAAAGATGCTCAGCTTCACCATCTTCACTCGCCTGGATCTCGATAACACCAGGGCGGATAGTGGACATCATGGGCGCGTGCTGCGGTAGTGCAGTGAAATCACCGTCTGTACCGGGCACAACAACCGCAGCAACCTCTGCGTCCTTCAAAAGGCGCTCAGGTGATACGATTTCCAAATGCAATGTTTCTGACATGATGTCCTGTATCCTTCAGCTTATGCAGCGTCCTGAGCAAGTTTCTCAGCTTTAGCAACTGCCTGCTCAATGTTACCAACAAGGTAGAATGCAGCTTCTGGAAGGTGATCATACTCACCAGCTACAATCGCTTTAAAGCCGCTTACAGTGTCTTCAAGTGAAACAAGCTCACCAGCAATACCTGTGAAGATTTCCGCAACATGGAAAGGCTGGCTAAGGAAACGCTGGATCTTACGAGCACGCGCAACCACAAGCTTATCTTCCTCTGAAAGCTCATCCATACCAAGGATCGCAATGATATCTTGGAGAGATTTATACTTCTGAAGAACTTCTTGTACAGAACGAGCAACTTCATAGTGCTCATCACCAAGAACCCGTGGATCAAGGATACGAGATGTACTATCAAGTGGATCCACCGCTGGGTAGATACCAAGCTCAGCAATCTGACGGCTAAGTACTGTTGTTGCATCAAGGTGTGCGAATGACGTTGCTGGCGCAGGGTCAGTCAAGTCATCGGCAGGTACGTAAACGGCCTGTACAGATGTGATCGAACCTTTCTTCGTGGACTTAATACGTTCCGGAAGAGCACCCATGTCAGTTGCAAGTGTGGGCTGATAACCCACCGCTGATGGGATACGACAAAGAAGTGCTGACCCCTCTGCACCCGCCTGTGTAAAGCGGAAGATGTTATCTACGAAGAATAGAACGTCCTGACCTTCTTGGTCACGGAAGTATTCTGCAAGTGTAAGACCAGTTAGGGCCACACGTGCACGTGCCCCTGGAGGCTCATTCATCTGACCGTATACAAGGGCAGCTTTACTGTCGCCTTCTAGGTTGATCACTTTAGATTCGATCATCTCATGGTAAAGGTCGTTACCCTCACGAGTACGCTCACCAACACCAGCGAATACAGAGTAACCACCGTGGCCTTTTGCGATGTTGTTAATAAGTTCCATGATAAGAACTGTTTTACCAACACCCGCACCACCGAAGAGACCAATCTTACCACCTTTTGAATAAGGTGCGAGAAGGTCCACAACTTTAATACCAGTCACAAGAATTTCTTGCTCAGTTGACTGATCTTCAAAAGCTGGTGCTTCAGCGTGAATTGGAGCCACTTGCTTGTGACCAATTTCACCGCGTTCATCGATAGGGTCACCGATAACGTTCAAGATACGGCCAAGAGTTTCAGGTCCAACAGGTACAGAAATCGCTGCACCAGTGTCTGTAACTTCCGCGCCCCGTACAAGACCATCTGTAGCGTCCATCGCGATGGTACGTACAGTGTTCTCACCAAGGTGCGAAGCAACTTCAAGAACGAGACGTTCGCCGTTGTTCGTTGTTTCAAGCGCATTAAGGATCGCTGGAAGCGCGTCGTCGAACTGAACGTCGACAACCGCACCAATCACCTGTGTTACGCGGCCGATATTCTTAGCCATTTTTTACACTCCTTCGTGTAACTTACTAAAGCGCTTCAGCGCCCGAGATAATTTCAATCAGTTCTTTGGTAATGTTCGCCTGACGCGTACGGTTGTATGTGATTGAAAGCTTATCAATCATATCACCCGCATTCCGCGTTGCGTTATCCATTGCCGTCATCCGTGCACCCTGCTCAGACGCTGCGTTCTCTAGAAGCCCGCGGTAAAGCTGAACAGCAACGTTGCGTGGTAGCAAGTCGTCGAGAATAGCTTCTTCGCTTGGCTCATAATCATATACGCTACCCGCCAGATCATCCGCAGCGTCATCGTCATTCGCAGCTTCCACAAGTGGAGCAGGAATAAGTTGTTGCTTCGTGTTGATCTGCACAAGCGCAGATTGGAACTTCGCATAAAAGAGCGTTGCTACATCAAATTCACCGCGCTCAAACATCGCCAGAACTTCCTGCGCAATTGGCTGTGCATCAGCAAAACCAAGTTTTTTCACGCCAGACATGTCTTTAGTGTCGATGATGTGCTCACCAAACTCACGGTTCATTGGGG
>JBFOLV010000411.1:0-6329 GCA_040830325.1 Kordiimonas sp.
GAAAGCCGCTGGCACTATAAACACCGATCAAAATTTTTCTATTATTTTTCTATCAGGAGTGCTTTTTAGAAAACAGATAAGATTTCCTCACGGACCTTGGTCAGGGTGCCTCAACTTACTGAGTAAAGCGAGGAAATTACAATGTATTCCAAGAGTAAATATCTTTCAATTATCGCAGTGGCAACTTTGATAAGTGAAAGTGTTTTAAGCCAGGAGCCAATAGAACCTTTAATGGTAACAATCCCTGGCGGTAGTTTTGAAATGGGTAGCTTAGATGCAGAGCACACTAAGCCTGTTCATACGGTTACCCTACAGACATTCAGCATGGGCAAATACGAAGTCACTGTGCGCGAGTTCCGTGAGTTTATTGAAGCTACCAATTATCCTATGCCTCAGGAATGCAGGCATGAGGTGGATGACTGGATGAAACCATATTCCAAAGGTAGTTGGGATAATAATTTCCCAACAACCAATGAGTTTATGCCAGTTGTTTGTGTCGGTTGGAAAGGGGCAAACGCCTATGCCGAATGGTTAGCGGAAACCACAGGGAAGCCTTACCGCCTACCATCAGAAGCTGAGTGGGAATATGCGGCTCTTGGTGGAGCAAAAACAAAATTCCACTTTGGTGATGACTCTAAAGAGACCGAGATGTGTACGTATGCAAATACGGCCGATCTTGCTGGAGAAAACATTCTCCAGCGGACCACAAATTCTAGCTATGTAAATTTTGGCGGTGGTTTTTTTAACTGCGTAGATCATGCTGGCTATGCGAGCATTGTAGGTATGTATCAACCGAACCAATATGGCCTGCATAATATGATTGGCAATGTGTTCGAGTTTGTTGCGGATTGTTACTTCCCCAATTATGAAGGCGCACCTACAGATGGGAGTGCTCGTATAGGGGGGGCTTGTGAACAACATAGCGCGAGAGGCAGTAGTTGGCACTGGAAAGCTGATCCTCTTACAAGCCGAATGGGGTTTGATGACTTTGTTGGTGGCATTGAAGGCTTTCGTTTGGCGCTAGACGGTGAAGCACCCCAAAAAACTAAAGCAACCACAAAATTTGAGCAGGGATTAGTTCGTGCGCAAAAGAGAGAGCAGAATCGCCGTGACATCGTGCCTGAATATCCGGAAACAGTTCAGAATTTACAGATTGAGCAATCTAACCAATATGTAACTCTTACATGGGAGCCTGCAAAAGGCGAAGGCCTTCATACATACAGGGTATATCGAAATCGCTATAAAGGCGGACGGTACAGATTGCTGGCAGACAACCTTGTAAAGCCTCAGTTTAAAGACGCAAATTTTGAGCCGCATATTTATCAATACAGAGTGGTAGCGGTACGTGACCACCTTCAAGGTGACTACAGTAATATTGTAGAAACAAGCTCTGGTTGGTTACGTTTGACCAACCGTTTAGAAGCGGAGCACTATGCGAGAGTTTCAGGGGCAGCAGCTTCTTGGGCGAATGATGAAAGCCGTATCGCTGATGGCCTTTCGGGCCGGGATGGTATTGGTAAAGATGCGGTCGCTAGCTATCAAGTCGATATCATTGAAGCAGGTTCATACAAATTGACCTATCGAGTAGCAAGTCCTCGCGACGGTGCGGGGTTCGAAGTATGGCTGGATGGAAAGAAACTTGTAACGAATAAAGTAGCAAGCACTGGAGGATATTGGGACTGGAGTACCCAAGGTGATGCAGTGATTTCGTTGCCGACTGGACGCCATGAAATGCAAGTTAAATCGCTCGATAATAATTGGAAACTGAACTGGCTCGGTTTTGAAAAAACGAAACCTTAAGCCTCAAAAAGAGGTGAAGGAGGGGTATGTCTATCCCTTCTTTACTATCTAGTTTCAGATCAGGATTAGATGAGGGAACCATGTTTCGTAAAACAGTATCTCTTGCGGTGACTATAGCCGTGTTTTTGAGTGCAGGCCTCGCGCAAGCCGGTGATATTGAAGATGCAATAATAACAAAAGTAGTTAAGGCGTATGGCGGTGATGCTTTGGTAACCGCCAAAAGTATTAAAATTATTGATTATAGTAAGAGCCTGTGGCCGGGGCAGAGTGAGGTTCCTAGTCAGCCAGATTTTTTTCGAGACAATGCTGAGTTGACTGTCGACTTTCTCGGCAAGCGAAAAAGCATGCTTTCTTGGCGTGTTTCTCGAACAGCGAAGGACTTGGATCGTTTTGTTTTTGATGGGCAAAAGGGTCGTATCTATGATGTGCTAAATCATAAGTATTCAGATGAACCCTGGTTGACATATAGTACTCTAGGTGCGCGTGTAATTCGGGCTAGTGATACGATGATAGCTCGTAATTTGCAGAGTGGAACTGATACGGTGGTTTATGGTGGAGAGGTAGCTTACCGTGGCGAAATACACCAAAAATTACATGTTGCAACAAGCTCTGGACGAGAGCACACGTTATTTATTGATAAAGCTTCTGGTTTGATCTCAAAAAAAGAACGGTACCGACCAAACTCGAGTGACTTAACATATGTCTTCTCCAACCATAGGCAAGCTGATGGTGTTACCTATGCTCAGGATATGAATTTCTTTGTCGGTGATGCGCCTAGGCAAGTTTCAGTGGATCGCCGCATTGAATTAAATCCAGAAATGGAACAGCTGTTTACCGAACCGAAAGGATACAGCGGTTGGGGAGAAATAGCTGATACCACCGAAATGCGAGTTCAGAAGCTTGCTAGCAATGTTTATCATGCTGGCAAAGGTCGGTCGTTTTCTGTTTTTATTGATACTGGGGATTATTTTGTTGCTGCAGGCGGCGAAGCTGGTTTGAAGGATAAGCTTCAAGCAGTTTCGCGAGTAGTGGGCAAGGAGAAACCTTTAAAGTATATGGTGCTGACACATCACCATAATGAGCATCTTCGGGCCTTAAATGAAGCAGTAGAACTAGGTGCCAATATTGTGACAGTCGAAGATCATCTTTCGACCGTGCATAAAAATACTGCTGCTGACTTACCAAGCGATAGGCTATCTATGGTGAACGGTAAGTTATCTGTCGGTAACGGCGCTGTTGAAATTTACGATATAACGACAGCGCACTCAAAACATTATCTGCTGGTGTATGTCCCAGAAGCAAAAATCGTTTTTGCCGAAGATCATTATGGTACGGAATTGGTGTCTGCGGTTCCTCGTGTACATAAAGATATGGTTAGATTTAGGGAGAAGATTGAAAGTCTTGGTTTTGGTGTGGAGATGTTTGTTGACGGACATGGCCCGAGGATATTGACCAATGCTGAATTCAAAGATGCCACAGATGCCTATGGTGATATTGTTTGCCCGGAAGGCTATATGATTTGTGCTAAAGGGTAACCTTTCCAGGGGCGAACCCAACAGGCTGTTGGGTTCAAAGTCAGTTACTGAAGAATGAATTCAGCGATGTCTGATTGAACATTGTCCCAGGTAGAATAGTGGAGGTTAGAGCAATTGTCTGTAACGCCAAACCACGGTTTGGCGTTGCTTGGTACACTAAGTAACTCTTCACTATTTCCTGTCTTTAGGTCATGACGTAGAAGGCTAATGTTGCCAGCGCGGCGCTGGTAAAAGATGGCATCGTTGCACACTGAAAAGGCAGTATTGCGGCGGCCTTCCACAATAACTTGTGTACTCTCGCCTGTTTCAAGCTCTAGTTCCCAAATGCCATCTTGACGGAACTGAGTATAGAAAAGGCGTTTACCATCAGGGCTTAAATTGCTCTGATAACCGCCGCGGCGCGTGACCTGGAACCGCTTATGGGTTTGAAGGTCTACCTTCCACAGTTGCCAATCGCCAGTTTGGTCTGAGGTATAGTATAAAGTGGTTCCATCCGGAGATAGAGTTGGGTAGGCAATTGCATCTTTGCCCAAGTCATAGAGATCACTACTGTTAGATTCAGTGTCGAGTTTATAAAAAACCTTGTCGCTAGTAGCAATAAACGCTGTTTGACCGTCTGGGTGCCATACAAAACGATCTATTCGAGCCTGTGTTTGCAAGCTAGTCATGGCTGTAAGCTGTTCACCATTCCTCAGCCACAATTGCATACTGCCGTTACGATCTGAAAGAAACAGCGTTTTCTTGCCGTCGGGTGTAGTGACTGGTTGCATGTCGATACGACTTGAGCTGCCTATCATTTTTTTGGGTGTGATGGCCATGTCACCAAGAGGGCGCTCCCACATATCAACGTCAGCAAATTCCGTTGCATAAATAATGCTGCGTCCGCTGCTGCTTAGTTCAGGTGAAATGATGGATTGAGGCGCGTAATAGAGGCTCAGAATGTCTCCCGTCTGGGTGTTTATCTGCAATAGTTCGCCGCCGTTGCGGTTATCACTGAAAAGGAGATGTTTCTCGTCAGCTGTCCAACTAATATTCCAGGCGAGATAGCCTAATTCTTTGACCTTTCGTTCTATGCCTGTCGCTAGGTCCATAATATAGACTTCGTTATTGCCCCAATATTTGTTGCGGAAAAAAGCGAGTTGTTTACCGCTCGGTGAGAGAGCTAGTTCATTGTCTCCGTAATATGTATCGTTGCTTTGGCTAATGGCCATTACTCGGCCTGTTGCTATTTGCAACTGATGTATCTGATACGGAACCTCAGCTGACGCGCGGTCAGTGAAATATACAGATTTACCGTCTTTTGCCCATACTACATTGCTGTAATGATCAAAAGCACCGCAAGTGTATAACTCCCGTTCCTCCGTCACTTTCGCCGAGGCGTCCAGCGTCAACATTTTCAGCCGACAGTAATTTTGTCCTTTCATGAAGTAGGCAATATGTCGCTGATCTCTGGAAAACGCAGGGGAATATGCATGCATATTCGTGTTAGTTAGTTGTTTAACCTCACCAGTGTCTCGAACTGAAAGGAACAGATTGTAGGCCGCTGATACAGTGTCGCGGTGACGATACAGTAACCAGTTCTCATCCTGGGATAGTGTGGCGTCATATTCAAACCCTGGGTCACTGGTCAACTGGGCAAAACGTGGTGTTTTAATCGTGACGGCAGGTACATCTGTCGAATTATGAAAAAATAGAATTGCGCCAACAATTGCAAATACTGCGACGGCAGCAAAAAAAATAGATTTGATAGCCTTTGGAGCCGTTGCCTTGTGCTTCGGGCTTACCAGTTCATGAGATAGGTCGGTCACAGGTGCTATGAGCCGGTACCCCTTTTTGGCAACTGTTTGAATGTATTCAGGTGTATCCGCATTATCATTGAGAGCTTTTCTGAGAAGGCCAATAACGCGGCTGATAGCACCGTCTGACACATTGGAATGCCAAATTTCGTCCATCAGTTCATATCTGGATATCACTTGATTTTGGCGCTGAGCCAGATAATGCAGCACCTCCATTACTCTTGGTTCAACAGCGGAGGTTTCCTCACCCTTTGAAAGGGTGTTGATACTCATGTCAGCTTCAAAGTCACCAACAATAAATTGTGCACCTAATGTGTCTGACATGCTGCTTTCAATCCTGCTTTAGCCTGCTTGTAGTTAACCGCTATGTGAACTGCTTCCTACTGGAGTTTTTGGCTGAAATACAGGGCAATCATTAAAACATCAACAAAAGATAGACACTTCATCACACGTCCAATCTTGTATGACGAAAATTAGCTCTGCAGCATTTGGTTAGTTCTAGATTAAAGGAGACTAACAGATGAAAAAGAAGTTGTTTTTAGCTGCTACAATATTTGCAGCTGGTATTCCAAGTTCACAGGCAGAAATAAATACTATTGAAGCTGCACTAAAGCATGATGCAAGACCTCAAGCAGATGTTGTACGCGATGTAGCTCGTAGGCCCGCGGATATCTTGGAGTTTCTAGATATTAGGCCGGGTATGAGGGTGGTCGACTATATTGCTGGTCGTGGTTACTACAGCGAGATTTTTAGCCATTTATTGAATGATCAAGGGCACCTTTACAGTGTGCGCGGGCGTAAAGATTCAAGAGATTTCAGCGCATACAGTAACGTGACATTAGGCCAAGACTTGGAGCTGAAAGACGTACCAGAGCAAGTGGACCGTATTTTTACTGCACTCAACTATCATGACATTGTGAATAATAAAAAATTAGACAGGCAGAAGATTCTGGGCGCGATTAAGAATAAATTGCGTACTGGTGGATACTTTGTGGTGATTGACCATAACACTCGTACTGGCGCCGGATTGAGTGACACAAAAAGTAAGCACCGTATTGAAGCGGCTTATGTTCTCAATGAAATTACGGCTGCAGGGTTTAAGCTCGATAGTATTTCAACAGTTCTCGCCAATCCAAACGATAACTATGACCTTGATGTTTGGCAGGATACTACAAAAGGAAAAACCGATCGCTTTGTA
>JBFOLV010000412.1:0-4071 GCA_040830325.1 Kordiimonas sp.
CTGCTTCAGCCGCCGTTTTTGCCGCAGCTTGCCGTGTTGCAGGGTCAATTGCATTCACAATGGTTTCTTTCAACTTACCCTGCGTGTCCTCATCTGAGAGTAGCTCACCGAGGCACTTCACAAATGGCCGGCTCCTAAATTCCTTGATCTTAATTTCAAGATCATAGCTGCGAGCTAAACTGTTTGCGCCCTTTACCTTTTTGCCAATTTGGTTTTTGAGAGCAGCCTGTTCGAAGCAACTTTGATGAAATGCCTTAGCCTGTGTATACCGCGCAACCAACTGAGTACTCGGACTTGCTTTCACTTGTTCACTTGAAAGCTTTCCATGCAAGTCAAGAAGCTCTTGCTGGTGAATATTCGGCGCCCTACATGTTGAATTACCTGCAATCGCGACATATCCTAAACGTGCTGCCGAAGCAGCAGACAAAGCGCCTGCGGCCTTTAAGGCACCGAGCTTACCTTTAAGCTCCCCAATCGACTTAACATGACTGGTAACACTGGCATCAAGCTTCGGCATTGGTAGCCAACGGCTAGACACAGACGCACCCTCACCCATTTCCTGAGTAAACGGCTGACCAATAACCAAATTACCAATTTTGATTGGATGGCCTTCAGCAGCATTATCTTGCCCAGGGATCAAATAATTCGTCTCAAATGTGAAAGTCCGAGCTTTTCTATCTGCTTTCTTCTCGCGGATACTATGATCAACCGCAACGAAACGCGGCACTAAGCGAAACTCTGTTTCAACCGACGATGTCTCAACCTGAAAAACGGCCACAAGCCCAGGTAGGGTCTTCACATCCTCTGCTGCACTGAAACCCATTCCTTCTAACTGCTTAACGAGATCGGCTGAACCATCCGAATAGACATCGTCGCCAAATTCGAACTTTCTATATCCGGACGTCAGATTACCGAAATTTCTGCCATCGCTTGATTTTGAGTTGGTGCCTTTCGATGCAACCACGATGCAGGCAGACCTCATGCCATAAGACACAGCGCCTGAACCATCGATGGCATTTTCATTCTTTTTAGTTGCTGTAAAAAAGTGCCCCCCAACACGATGGAAATCCACATCCGCTTCCTGCGCTGCTTTATTCAGCTTTGTCCCAACCGCATTCAAGCCCATGCTAACACCCTTTGTCAAAAGAGGTGTCAAAAGAGATAAAAACAGCCCTTCAGCCCGACCTGGCGTATCAGCAGGTGCAGTAACCGTATCTCCAGGACACATTTCCAGCAAAGCAACGCCGCCCCTTGTGGTTCCGGCCTGCACCTGTACGCTCGAAATCAACGACAACATTGTACCCAAAACCAATGTTTGCTTCAGCATGATACTCTCCTTCCAAAGCACTCTCTATTGAGCAGCAAAAGCTGCAACATTAATAATTTCATTAAGAGGGGGCGACGCTTCGCACGCATTAGAGATGACAGCAGGCCCCCGGTGCACCCCAAGTATAGTGACAGAACCACTGGCTGGATCGTGCAGAAGCACGCCACCGCCCGAAGTTGTCTTGCCTGATTGGCAACTATGATAAACACACCCCTGAGCAGTAACTTTCAAGACAGAACACGCACTTGGCCCAACCCCACGCACAAAGTCCAAGTCATGGTCTGGCGTCAGCACATCCCCGAGTAAGGCATTGTTCCCAACCAACCACGCTTTTTGCGGCATAGACAATTGACCCACTTGAGCAGGGACAATGTCAGCATGCACAGCAAAGCTCTCACCAATTTCCAGAACAATGAAATCATCCCTGGCAGAAAACTGGTTTTCTTGCGTATCCGCCGTTTCTGGAAGCACTAGAGAAAAAAGATTGCGTACACCATTGGTTCCAAAGGTTCTAAAACTTAGCAAACCGCCCTCAAGCCAATTGAATATGTCTTCTTTTTTTCCTGTGCTCTCGTTGAAGAAACAATGGCGCGCCGTCATGATCTCATTAGCGCTAATAACCGTACCGGAACAAAACCCTACACTAAAACCCTGCCGGTATATCTGCAGCACTCCTGTTACCTTGAGTATCTCCGCAGGTATATCATCAACTTTTCGCAAACACTGCCGGTCATATTCATCAACAACCGCTTGTGAAATATTGCGATGCCAAGTTTGAGCGATATTCCCAGCTGCACCGGCAGCGCTTGCCAGCAACTTATCAATTTCTTCAATATATTTTTTTGCAGCCAAAATACAGGCAGCCGAAAAGCCTTGCTGAACCTCAGGATAATCCTGCCCGTTATACTGACCGTCCCCCGGCATACCAGGCACTACTTGGAAAAACTTGTTTTTCTCATCCGGTGAAATTTCCAGAACACGCTTTCCCAGGATATATCTCTGCAAATCTACGGAATTCTCAATATACGGCTTTAGCTTTACGCTTTGGCGCAGCGGCTCATCAAACAACGCCTCCTTATTGCGAATTCCGAATTTTGGAACTGGCTGTAGCTCCCTTTCGACAAGAAACTTGCCCAGTGGCGTTTCGATAATCTCTGGTTGCTCCTGCGCATACAAAGGTGCAGCAATCGCCCAACAAAGGAATAACAAGATAGTCTTTTTGCAACCATACATGAGCCCCTCCCACTCAGTAGAAATTCGACCGCGACAGTGACACACGTATCTTGTTCAATTTCCATGATGGGCATCACTCACCCGAAACATAATTCCATGTCATTTATTATGGCTAAATTTTATACAATGATTAATTTATAAACATTTTTTTGTAATGTTATCCATCCCCTGCGCACAAACTCATACACACGAACATCACAAAAATATTTTTATTGTTTATTTTCAAGGGGATAAAAAACAAATCAATGGTTATTGAATTTTTTAACTGTCTGGCACACCCCTTGCTATTCAAGGAACATCATCATCGTCGATGATACAATCTCAATCCATCGGAGGGTTGAATTCATGGACTGCGCACTCAGCCAAAACTGATCGCCGTCACTATGACCTTTACGTCGCAGGACGCTCTGCACCGACAGGTTTTTATATGAACTCTTTGGAGATTGAAAATGACTAAAACTAAAGAAGCAAGCCTTTCAATGAAACGCCTTTCTAAACTGGTAGCCTGCGGCCTTGTTGCGTCACCGCTCCTGCTTTCTGCTCCTGCAGTGGCAGGCGGCAAAGGCTACATAGCACCAGAAGCTGCGCTCGCCTTAACGGATGACATCAAAATGACAGGTACGGCCTTTGAGCCTGACACCAAGCCTACATTATTGGTGCCCGCGAAACCACGCTATCCACTGGCTGCGCTCGCAGACAATACTGAAGGATGGGTTGTCGTTGAACTGGACATCACTGAAAAAGGCATTCCTGCCAACACCAAAATCCTAGCGTCTGACGCCGGGAAGGTTTTTCACAAAACCAGTCTAGCGGCCTTAAAAAAGCTACGCTTCGCACCAGCTACACACAAGGGCGAACCTGTACCAGTGACAGGTAAGCGTTATAAAATCACCTATGCCCTTGCGAGCTAACAAACGTCGAAGAAACGGCATTACGGCACTTTCCTTATGTTTCCTCCCCGCCCAAAGGAACTGGCACCCAAAGGCCATAACATAATGAAAATCGTACGCCGGTTGAAGGTGGGTCGGATGTAGGCCTGCCTTCAACATCTTCAAAACTCCAGGAGAAAACATATTAGGTTACAAGAGACGATATTTAACCCTCCCCAACCCAATGAAAAACATAAGGGCATACTGAATGCGAGATCACGACCTTAACATCCTAGTTATTGATGAAGACCCAGCGCGCGCTGCGGTCCTCGAGGAGGCACTCGTATCTGCCGGCTACAGCCATGTAGTTACAATACAAAGCACAACCAACCTAAGAACCCGCGTCGCCGCACTATGCCCCGACATGATCATCATCGACTTGCAAAATCCAGACAGGAAGAAGCTGGATGATTTATTTGAGGTAACACGGCAGGTACAAAAACCCATCGCAATGTTCGTTGACCAATCCGATGGGGAAACAACCCGAAGGGCCATGGAAGCTGGTGTCAGTGCTTATGTTGTAGACGGCCTAAAAGGGGAGCGGGTACACGCCGTTGTAGACGTTGCCATCAACCGGTTTGA
>JBFOLV010000413.1:0-7743 GCA_040830325.1 Kordiimonas sp.
CAATGACATACTTGATCTTTCAAAAGTGGAAGCGGGTAGGCTTGAATTAGAAGAAGAAGCATTTTTCCTTCGTGGGGTTGTCGCTGAGTGTTTGCCTGTGGTGCAAAGCCATGCTGGGCAGGGTGGTATCGAAATCATCACCGAAACTGAAGATGATCTAGTGCTCTGGGCCGATAGGCGGATTGTTAAACAGATGATTTTAAATCTTTTGTCTAACGCTATTAAATTTACGCCAGAAGGCGGTAAGGTTTTTGTTCGGTCATATGAAGGCCAAGATGGTAGCCATGTTTTGGAGGTTAAGGATACTGGTATCGGTATGACGGATAGCGAGCTGAAAGTTGCTCTCCAGCCATTTGGACAGGTCGCCGGGGTTATGACCCGTGATCATTCTGGTACGGGACTAGGGTTGGCACTGGTCAACACTTTTATGGGGCTGCATGAAGGCAAAGTGGAAATTGAATCTAGAAAAGCTGAAGGTACGTCGGCGCGTCTTGTATTCCCAGATTCTAGAGCGGTAAAACCTGCGTCAGAAACCGCTGAAACAATTGCATGACAGTGATTTACTGATGTCTGTTTCTTGCAGGATCACAGGAACGTGATCCGTAGACGCCTTCACTCAAAGACCTACAGTGGTATCGTTCTTCATAGAGACGCCTAAACATTAAGTTGCGAGGGACGTATGCCAAATATTCCAGCTGATCAAACCTCAACAGCGCGCGCTGTTGTAGGGCAAGCCTTTATTGAGACCACTCAAGATGGAAATGATAAAGACGCAATCGGTATAGAGCTTACTGGTGGCCAGACGTATAGGATAACGCTTGGTCCCGGTGATAGTTCACCGAGTGCCAGTTTTGATCCTTTCATCTCAGATATTTTGAACTCAACCGGTGTTTCGCTTGGAGTAAGTGATGATGATAGAGGCTCGGGACTTTCCTCCAGTTTGATTTACACACCGGAAGAAACCGGTACGTATTTCATTGTGGCAGGAACACCTAGCCCAGTACATGTCGGCGGTAGCTACTCTTTGCTAGTAGATGAATATACCCAGCAGCCGGATGACTTCAGTGCCGATCTAGATGCCGTGAATGCAATTGCTGTCTGGGAAACGCAGAATGCCACTATTGAGCAGGTTGGCGACACAGATACAATAGCACTTAGTTTAACAGCTGGTCAGGCAGTTGATATTACAGTGTATGGTAATAATCACGGTGGTTTGGGGGACCTTGTTGATCCGCAGATACTGTCTTTCAGGGATGCCAGTGGTAATGTAATCGATGCGGGTAATTATGCACTGGCTGATGCAACGCAGTTTGCCACTTTTAAAGCTTATCAAATCACATATACACCTACGCAATCAGGCACCTATCATATAACAATAGGTGGTCTTGAAGATGCGACAGGCGCTTACAGTGTGTCGGTTTCCGAAAAAGATTTAGGTATCTATTCAATTCGCGAAAATGAGCCTTTTGTAGATACAGGAAATGTAGAAATTGATGCCTTCTTTAGTGGGCATAGCAGCCGGGTAGACAATATTTTTACAGACAGGGACGGAGATGGTTTTACCACTTTAACCTACAGTATCCCTGGTGCAGATGCTCAGTTTTCAACCGCTATGCATAATCCGGTAGCCTCTGCCCCGCACGTGAACTATGCGCCAGCAACAGGAATTGTGCTTGAAACATACAAATCGATTATTCAGGAAATCGGAAGTTTTTCTAAAGTTAAGTTTGTTGAGGTGCCAGATGATGGTGTGATGTCAGGTACTTTTCGAATTGGCATATCTGAGCTACCAATGGCTGGGCCTGGGTTTAGAGCAAATGGTTGGTCTGGGTTTCCAGAGTGGATGTCCGCTGGTGAAACATGGTTAAACGTGACGCAGGCGGCTAAAAATATAGCGCTGACAACGATTGATTTGCAGCAGTTTCTTATCAATAGAACGTTACATGAATTTACTCATAATCTTGGGCTTAACCATGCGGATCGCTCCACGCTTGCATCACAGATTGCACCGGAACTTCAGGGGCAAGAATATAGCGTTATGGCTAGGACCAGTAGCGGTCAATTTGGAGATGAAGTATACGGTGACCTACAGCCGCAAACTTTAATGTGGTTCGATATTCAAGCCATACAAGGTGCTTATGGAACCAACACCGAAGATACCGCCGGGGCAAATAGTTTTTCTATCAATACGGATGGTCGCAACTATTCAACGATATGGGACTACGGCGGTGAGGACAGCCTAACACTTACGGGAAGTGCTGATACTGTCATAAACTTGACGCCAGGCACATGGCAGGATGTAGGAACCGAAATTACCTTTTTCGGTGCAAATGGTGCTGCTGTTGGGGTGAAGTATGAAACCGTCTTTATTGCACCAGACACAGTTATTGAAAATGTCACCGGTGCAGCGGGCAATGACAAAATTACCGGCAACTCAGCCGGTAACCGAATATTCGGTGGGGATGGCAATGATGTTATCGCTGCTGGTGACGGTGATGATCGCGGAAATGGTGGTAAAGGTAATGACATAGCTGAGCTTGGCAGCGGCAACGATACTTTCTATGCGGGGGCCGGCGATGAGGGTAACGACGCTTACCGCGGCGGCGCTGGTAATGACATTTTAGGTGGTGGCGCAGGCAATGACACGCTTATCGGCGGCGGCACACTTTCTGTGGTGACTTTCTCCTCCGACAGTGAAGTGGTGTCAGGCGCTAACATATTATTTGGTGGTGCTGGTGATGACCAGATGGTTTTAGGCACATGGCACGATAGTGGCGGCATTAATGAGCGAGTAGACGCAGGCGAAGGCTTAAGTCAGGTAGGTGATGGTAACGGCACCGCTTGGGGAGGCCTAGGGCGAGATATTATCCTTGGCGGTGGTGGCAATGACCGTATCGGAGGCGGTGCAGGCGCTGACTTGTTAGAGGGCGGTAACGGGAATGATAGCTTGTTTGCAGGCGCGGGAGATGACGCTGACACCATAGATGGTGGCGCAGGTGACGATCTGATCTTTGGTGCAGGTGGTGATGACATCATTGACGCTGGTGCGGGGGCCGATGAAATTTGGGCTGGAGTTGGTGACGATCAAATTACTGGTGGAACAGGAGCAGATACATTTAAGTTTGCATCCGGGTTTGGCAGTGACACCATTACTGATTTTGCGGTTGCGGCAACAGGCGGGGACATCCTTGATCTGTCTGAAATCAACGATCTTTCACTTGCAACAATATCTGAGGCTGCAACTTTTGATGCGCTGGGTGCGCGTTTAGTGATTTCCGAGCAAGACACTATTTTCCTCAGCGCTGTTGATGAAGCTGGCTTTCAAGCTTTGCTAGATAATGGTCAATTATTAGTTGGTGAAAATTAGTTGTTGCGGGGGCAATAAAAAGTCAATTGAATTTTAGTAAAGCCCTCTAATGTGTTTGCCTGTGTAGTCACCTATATTTAGACTATGAAATACATTAATTTTTGATTGTTTTGGAGATTTGGAATGCGGAAGTTTACGAAGCGAATTGCTGCAATGGCAATAGCAGTAGCTGGGTGCGCGGCAACAAGCTTTACAGGTGTGCATGCAGAGGGCGCTGATGTAAAACTTTATACGCTCGATTGTGGTACTGTTAATATGCTTGATCTGAGTGTTTTCTCTCGTGAAGGCATGTATGTAGGAGAGAAAAATCTAGCCTCCGACCCTTGTTTCCTGATTACGCATCCGAAGGGTAATTTTCTATGGGATACTGGGTTGCCGCAAGCACTTGCAGATATGCCTGAGGGGCTGATTAATGGCCCGTTTCACCTTAAGATGAAAACGAAACTAACTGATCAGTTGGCGCAGTTAAATTTATCACCTGCTGACATTGATTATCTATCAATCTCGCACTCTCATTTTGATCACCTTGGAAATGCAGGCTTGTTTGCTGGAGCGACATTCATCGTGCAAGAGGAAGAGCGTGCTCATATGTTTCGGGATGAGGAGCGTGCAAATGCCGAAACGTTTGCTGCATTTAGTGCTCTAGAGACGGCTAAAACTGTTGAGTTTACTGATGAGCACGACGTGTTCGGAGATGGCTCCGTAGTGATAAAATCACTTTCTGGGCATACACCAGGGCACTCAGTTTTGACTTTAAATTTAGCAAATGCAGGCCCTGTTTACCTCACAGGGGATTTGTATCATTTTACCCGAGCACGCGAAAATCGGACGGTGCCAAAATTTAATACGGACCCAGCAGAAACGATTATCTCAATGGATAAATTTGAAGCAATGGTGAAGGAAGCTGGTGCTCGTGTTGTCATCCAGCATGAGATGGCAGATTTCAATAAGATGCCGAAGTTCCCGGCTTATCTGGATTAAGTTTAGATGAGAAAAATATTGGAAGGCGGGCTTGAGTGCTCGCCTTTTTATTTGTCTTCAATAAAGGCTCTTATGTCGTTGGATAGCTGTCTGCGAGCAGCATCATCCAAGTAGATAATATGCCCAGCTTTATAGTGATGGAACGACACTCGTTTTTGCCCAGAGGTTAGTTCAGAGAAAGCATTCTCTATACTATAAAAAGGTGTTGCAAAGTCGAAGTAGCCAGCCACAACCATGACTTTCATTTTAGTGTTGGTTTTTAGGGTTCGCTCCAGATTTGGCATAACGTTAATGAAACGAGCTCCACTTGGGATGTTGTTGTCTCCCCATACATTCCAGTTCCAGCGCCAATAGGGTTGATTACGGGCGCTGGCTATATACGCACCTTTGCTTGTTGGTACTTTTAAGTCATTGGTGAGGTATGATTGTGTGGCCCGGATGAAAGGCTCACGAACAATTGATGCGTATGGGTCTAAGCCATAACCGTTGGACTTTTCACCCTCATATGAACCTGAATGACGGCTGTCTAAACGGCTAAGTTTCTGCAGCGGGGCGTGCTGTAAATTTCTGAGGAAATCAAGAGTGCCTACATGGAGATTGTTGTCCAAGATGTAACTGGCATCAAGGCCTGTATAGGAACTGATGCTTTCGGCAATGTCTTTGCGTTTGCTTTCAGATAGGCGGTTGCCGCTTATCAGCCCATGGGCATACGATCCGCCTGCAAATTCGCGGGCTTTGGCCAAGAATGCTTCCAGACTTGGGTGATCTTGACCGGCTTTTTTGTGAAACCAAGCTGTTGCAGCATAAGAGGGTAATAGAGACACATAGCCCATGATACTGCCGTCGGGGGTGCGAATGTTACGGTAATTTTGAACAGCGGAAAGTAGAATGAGCCCATCCACAGAAATGCTGTGTTTGCGCTCTAGTTCATCAGCAACAAGTGTTGCACGTAAGGAGCCGTAGCTTTCACCAAGAATATATATTGGGCTGTTGGCTCGGCGATGTTTTTGTAGCCAAGCTTTTATAAAGGCGGTGATGGATTTTGCGTCTTCCACCACACCCCAGAATTCTTGAGAAGCACCTGTGGGCACATTCCCTTCGCTTCCTACTGGATTTGACGCTCGGCTGAAACCGGTTCCTATGGGGTCAATAAACACAAGGTCTGTGCTTTCTAGGATGTTCTCTTTGTTGGTTATGACCGAGAAAGGTTGCTGGCCTTTTAAACTGACTGGAATACGTTTTGGCCCCACCCCACCTAGATGCAACCAATGGCTGGCAGACCCAGGGCCGCCATTGAAGGCAAATGTAACTGGTCTTTGTTTAGGCTGACTTGCCTTAAGATAACTAAAAGAAAAGTAATTGGCTGGTGGTAACCCATGCATCGCAGGCAGGGAAAGTTCTTCTGCTATCGCTCTATACTGAAGTTTGTCTGCCTGGACTTCATTTTCAAATGAAACTGCCTCAGATTCGGCGAGGAAGCCGCCAATAGAAAGTATGCTTAGGGTGATGATTAGCAGGATATATTTCATACTATAGGCGTAGCTCAAATGTGCCATTTGGGGAAGTGTAAAAACCTTCGTTTATTGGGAGAGCCTTTGCGTTGACAGCACTAAGTGAGGGTCATATGGAAGAATAAATTTGTACCGAACTAGAGTAACCTTGGAGTTCCCATGCCAACTTTCACACCAAGTAGCGAATTTGCAATTAATAGCACCACGGAGGAATCTCAAGAATACTCCGCACTAGCAGCATTGGAGAATGGTGGGTTTGTAGCGGTGTGGGACCATGGAGTAATTGACGGAAGCGGTACTGCGATCCAGATGCTTGGCATCCAGCGCTTTAATGAAAAAGGCGAAAAGGTTGGCGCTGAAATTTTACGTCCAATGTCAGAGCAGCAAAAAGTCGGAGGCTTTGCAGATGTTGCAGCTTTGAAAGGTGGTGGCTTCGTTGTGACTTGGCGGACCGACAATGCTGCTGATGACTTTCATGAAGAAATTGCGGCACAAGTTTTCAATGAAAACGGGACCACTAAAGGCGATCAATTCATAGTGAATTCTGTAACAGACTATGAGCAAATTCATGCTGAAGTAGCTGCGGATGACAATGGTGGTTTCATGATAGTATGGCAAACTACTGTGTTAGTTGGTTCCGATACAGATATATCTGCTCAAATTTTTGATGCAAACGGTAACCCTGTAGGGGATGAAATTAAGGTAAATACGACAACGGAAGGCGAGCAAGAAGCGGCACAGGTGATGGCGCTATCTAATGGCAATTACATTGTCGTTTGGGAGGATACTAATCCTTCGAATTTTGCAGTTAGAGCGCAGATTGTTTCGCCAACAGGACAACTGGTCGGTGATGAAAGACTGATCAACCAACCTTCTTCAGGAAACTCTATTGATCCTTCGGTTGCCGCTTTTGAGGGAGGTTTCGTTGTTGCATGGGGCGCTACAGGTTCATTTGATCAAGAAGTACGAGCTCAGTTGTTTAACAATGATGGTACAGAGCGAGATGCCTCATTTCAGGTTAATACACACACCAAGTCCTATCAGTCTACGCCGACCGTAGTAGCGTTAAAAGACGGTGGTTTTGTTGTAACTTATACAAGTTCAGGTGATTTCGATGGTGAGGGCCACGGTATCGCCGGGCAGCAGTTTGATGTGTCTGGCAATAAGGTCGGGGATGAATTTGTAGTGAATGAAACCACTGCTGGTAATCAGTTGTCTTCAACCTCAGTTGCTCTCAATAGCGGAGGGTTTGCTGTAGCATGGGACACGCCTGATCCGAGTGGAGGTTTCTTTGAATTTGATATTAACGGCAGGGTATTTACCGCAGCGGATACATCTGTGGATCCTTCAGGTCCACAGCGTCTGATTGGTGGTGAAGGTGCAGACAAACTTACTGGTGCAGATGAGAATGACCTACTGATGGGGAATGGCGGCACTGATAATCTAACAGGTGCTGGTGGTGATGATATCCTACTGGGCGGAGAAGGTGCAGATGTCTTGAAAGGCAATGCCGGTCAAGACGTGATGTTTGCTGGTGCCGGTGATGATCTTATCTGGGCAGGCAGTGGCGACGATGCTGGTGATACGATAGTGGGGGGTGCCGGTAATGACAAAAGCGGTGGCGGCGCTGGTGATGATTTCATGGTTGGCGGCGGCGGTGCGGAAGGCTCCGGTAAACAGTTAACCACGTATACTGAGTCTGCTGCCGATGATGGGAGTGATACCCTGTATGGCGCTGAAGGTAACGACACTATTCTCGGTGGTGGTTGGGATGACAGCAAAGTATCTGACAATGGAAAATTTGATGTCGGCGAGCAGGTAACTTCTGGAACAGAAGGTAACGAGCTTTGGGCTGGAAGTGGTGATGATCTCATATACGGCGCC
>JBFOLV010000414.1:0-7229 GCA_040830325.1 Kordiimonas sp.
AAAAAGCTGAAATTACACCAATATGGTCCACTTTAAAGTTTACCACCTCGGAATAACTCATAGCTGCTCGCTCTCTTAGTTCCCCTAAAGGAAAAACATAAGTACGAATTCTGTTAATCCAGTCTACGCCTTCTCTTGCAGCCATTGTGCTGGGTTTTGGCTGCCATATATAGTCAGTTAAGCCATCCGAATGCCCATGCAATACTATAAGGCCCCTGCCCGTACCCAACACATGGGGTACATTATGTTCAGCAAGAAACGCACTAACATTGCTTGGTTCAAAGCGCACATCAAGCTCAGCGACATAGCGGCGAGCTGATGACTGCTCGTCTACTACTTCGATACCGCTAATTAGAGCTTGGATTTCTGCGGCAGATAGTTCAGGCAGCAATGCCCGGCCTTCAGGCTGTGTAATTTTGCGAAGTAACTTCAGGTAGGCTTCATGCTCAGCCTGCGCAAGGGCCAATCGTCTTGCTTCACTTGCCCTGGAGGCAACAATATCGACCTTAACTGACCGAATAGTAAACAGCCGATCCAATGATTCCGTAGTCTGTGCTTGAACAGTTGCAGAAAACCACTGAACACAAAGTAGAATTGCTAGGAAACCTGAAAATAAACGACAAAAAACCATAGTATTTTTTAAAACTCTACGCATAAGCTCTTTCATATCGAATGCAGCGCCACTATAACGCCCCAAGGGGCATTTGCGAGAAGAAATGCGGATGCAAAAACCAGTCTGTTTCGAGTATGCTCGAAGATGACACTATATTTGGCCAATTTTGCGGCGGAACAGGTTTTAAAGAATGTCAGAAGCTAAACAGTCCTACACATACAAATCAGCAGGTGTTGATATCGATGCGGGTGAAGCCCTTGTTGAAAACATCAAACCCCTTGCAGCAAGTACACGGCGTTCCGGTGCAGACGCTGATTTAGGCGGTTTTGGTGGATTGTTTGATCTAAAAGCAGCGGGTTTTACTGATCCAATCCTAGTTGCCGCTAATGATGGTGTTGGAACAAAGCTTAAAGTTGCCTTAGACGCTGGCATTCATGACACTGTAGGTATCGATCTTGTTGCCATGTGCGTCAATGATCTGGTGGTGCAAGGAGCTGAACCTCTTCTATTCCTAGATTATATGGCTACAGGCCATCTTGATGTTGAGCAAATGACATCTGTTGTGGAAGGTATCGCTGAAGGATGCCGTCAGGCGGGCTGTGCACTTATTGGCGGCGAAACAGCGGAAATGCCCGGAATGTACCACGGCGGGGACTATGATCTTGCAGGCTTTAGCGTTGGTGCAGCAGAACGTGGTACACTTCTTGATGGATCAGCGGTTGCTGAAGGGGATATCCTTCTTGGGCTGGCGTCAAATGGAACCCACTCAAACGGATACTCACTTATTCGCCGTATCGTTGGTGACAAGGGCCACAACTATTCAGATAAAGCAACCTTTGCGGATGGAACACTAGGTGAAGAACTTCTCGCGCCGACCAAAATATATGTAAAAAGTACTTTAGCGGCCATCAAGAAGGGTTATGTAAAAGCTCTATCACATATCACTGGGGGTGGTTTTCTTGAGAATATTCCACGTGTTATGCCTCAAAATACGCTTGCAACAGTTGACACAAGTGCATGGGAACTGCCGGGTGTTTTTGCCTGGCTGCAGCAAGAAGGCAATATTGAAACACGCGAGATGTCACGTACCTTCAACTGCGGTATTGGTATGGTTGTCGTTGTTCCTGCTGAACATGCCTCTGCCGCGGCCGCTATCCTAGAGAAACACGGCGAAACAGTTTACCAAATAGGTGAAATTGTTGCAGGAGACGGCAAACCTAAATGCCGCGTAACAGGAAAAGCCGGCACCTGGGGCGCATCCACAGATTGGTCCGCAACGACAGGCGAGGACTAGAATATGGCTAAGTTACGCCTAGGCGTTATGATTTCCGGAAGTGGTACAAATCTTCAGGCACTCATAGATGCTTGTGCAGATAAAGATTATCCCGCTGAAATTTCCGTTGTCATCTCAAACCGGCCGTTGGCGAAAGGATTAGAGCGCGCAAAAGAAGCTGGTATTACAGCTATAGCGATTGATCATAAGGAATTTGAAGATCGAGCACCTTTTGAGGACGCCATCCACGAATGCCTCAAAGAGCACCGAGTTCAACTTGTTTGCCTTGCAGGGTTTATGCGCATACTTAACCCAGAATTTGTGAATCGGTGGAAAGACCGAATGGTTAATATTCACCCTTCTCTTCTGCCATCATATAAGGGGTTACATACCCATGCTCGGGCGATCGAAGATGGGGTACGTTTTGGCGGCTGTACAATTCATTATGTGCGCCCTGAAATGGATAATGGGCCTATTATCATGCAAACCGCTATCCCTATCGCTACAGACGAAACAGAGGACAGTCTTGCAGCAAAAACTCTAACTTACGAGCACAAGATGTACCCTGCTGCTGTTCGTATGATCGCTGAAGGTAGAGCCAGAGTTTCCGGCAACAAAGTTGTTTTCAAAGACACGGATCTCGGTGAGCAAGGTCTGATTAGCCCGCTTGTTGAATAGTTTTAACGGATACGTCTATAGACCTCTTTAACGTATCCGTCCCTACTACCTAACCCAAGTTTTACAATTGGGTAATGGCCTTCTTGTACTAATTGATCTTCAGTTATGGTTACCTTGAAACTCAAAGACATCCCCTCATAATTTGGGAAGATTGAGTATTTTACGTGCTCGGTATAGTTATGGCCTTCCAAACTATATGTTCCGCCGCCACCTCCAAAATTATCGAACGCTGTAACTTTCTCAGCATGTGTTGGTTGGTAGGAAGAAAAGCGTGGTCTTTGGGGACCTTTAGATAAAAACATAAAATGGCTATCTGTAATAACTTTTATCATTTCATGTGTTTGAGGATCAAAGGTCGGAAAACTATTATCTCCAATAGTTAACTCAGCAGAAACCAGTTGCCACTCACCAATGATGTCAGCGGCCTTGGCACTTGTACTCAAAATCATCATAGAACAAGTTGCAAAAAACCTAGGCCAGCTAACATGCATTTATTTTTTCCCTAACAATACCGGTGTTGGAAGCGAGCGAGCCGCTTAGCCTGACTTTGTTGTAACGGATACTAAACGTTTCACTTCATTCAGAATGCGTTCTTTCTGATAATCCTCGAGGAAAAAACTTCCTGCCGACCCTGTCATAACAATGACGCCGAGAACAATTGCAAACTGCTGCGTTAATTTTTTCATACTTCCCTCAATAAAATAAAACAATATTCGTGAGCTAATAACTATCTTATCCATTTTATGGAAAAATAAAAAAACATCTATAATTCATAAGTTTAGTATTAAAAAATCGCTTCCCCACTTCTTCAGGATTCCAATCCTTCAAGGTTACGCTGTTTGTATACAAACTCTGGGTCAAATGTTAGCTTCTTAATTGTTGGGCTTTTAGAGTTAATCGCTCGCCAGAAAGGCGTAATATCTTTCGTAGTTCCAGCCTTACAATATTCCTCATATGCGGCTTCAGCAACAACCCTCAAATGGATACCTGATGTAATTGGACAACATACCTCAGCATCATATTTTGCTGCGAGTTGCGATCTAAGTGTCTTCATATCGATACTTTCACCTACAGGGATCTCTTTAATGAAAGCATTCATAATCTGAGGGCTAGTAATTAACATCAATTGCCCCTGTTTCATGCCAGCCATATCTTTCGCTACAGGCTTAACATCATACTGCCGTTTACTTGATAAATTTTCTGCCCAACTTTTAGGTGCCATAAGCCCACTCCCTCTATACATGACATAATAAAAGGGCCGACCAAATTGGTCGACCCTTTGTTGGGTAGCGAGGCTACCTGCCTAATAGCTCTCAGGCTTATTCTTCAGTTGGTGTTAGCCAACAATCTCGTTGCCAGAGAAGAACTGAGCAATTTCAATCGCTGCGTTTTCTTCACTGTCAGAACCGTGCACTGAGTTTTCACCGATTGAAAGTGCGAACTCTTTACGCACAGTTCCTTCAGCAGCTTCAGCTGGGTTAGTTGCGCCCATTACTTCACGGTGTGCAAGAACGGCGTTTTCACCTTCAAGTACCTGAACAACAACCGGAGCAGATGTCATGAACTCTACAAGCTCGCCAAAGAATGGACGCTCGCTGTGAACAGCGTAAAATGTCTCAGCTTGTGCTTGAGTCATTTGAATACGCTTTTGAGCTACGATACGCAGGCCAGCTTTTTCAAAGATAGCGTTGATAGCGCCAGTAAGGTTACGGTTAGTTGCATCAGGTTTGATGATAGAGAAAGTACGTTGCACAGCCATGTGACTATCCTTTTATCTGTCAGGGCCAACAAGACCCGAATAAATTTGATTCGGGCGCCTTATAACGGGATTGGGGAATAAAGCCAAGCCCTCAATATACCAGTTGGTAATTGCGAGATTGCTAGGGGCTTACACATGTGATACTTGCCCTTCCATGCTGCATATCAATGACATTACGTACCGCATAGGCGACCGCCTACTGTTTGACCAAGCAACTGTTTCTATTCCAGTCGGCCATAAGGTTGGGCTGGTTGGTAAAAATGGTGCAGGTAAATCAACGTTATTGAAGATGATTCTTCAAGAACTGTCACCAGAGGCTGGTACGGTAAAAATCCGCAATCGCGCCATTGTGGGTAATGTTGCACAGGAAGCACCTGGAGGGCCGCAAAGCCTTCTTGAAACTGTGTTGCAGTCTCATAAGGAATTAACGGATCTGAATGCAGAGGCAGAAACTGCGACAGATCCTGACCGTATCGCTGAAATACATACGCGTTTAGCAGACATTGGCGCTCATACAGCTGAGGCGCGAGCCGCCACTATTCTATCCGGGCTTGGCTTTGACACAGAAGCACAGGCACGTCCCTGCTCTAGTTATTCTGGTGGTTGGCGGATGCGAGTTGCCCTTGCAAACGTGCTTTTTAACACACCTGACCTATTGTTATTGGATGAGCCTACAAACTATCTCGATCTTGAAGGTGTTATATGGCTTGAGAACTTCCTCAAGACATACCCTTACACCGTAGTCATTGTTAGCCACGATCGTGATCTTCTGAATAAATGCGTGACGCATATTGTGCACCTAGAACAAGGGAAGCTCAATCTATACACAGGTGGTTATGACCGCTTTGAAGAACTGCGCAGCCAGAAGATGGCGCACCAGATGGCCCTCAAGACCAAGCAAGAAGCCGAGCGCCGCCATATACAGTCTTTTGTTGATCGTTTTAAAGCCAAAGCAAGTAAGGCGAAGCAAGCTCAAAGTCGGGTGAAAGCCTTAGAGCGCATGAAGCCTATTGCAACGATGGTGGATTCGCACACAGTGCCATTCCATTTTCCGAACCCAGATCCGCTTTCTTCGCCGCTCATTGCACTAGAGGCAGCAAGTGTTGGCTATGAAGAAGACAAACCAATCCTGAAACATCTCGATTTACGTATCGATATGGATGACCGTATTGCACTTCTCGGTGCAAACGGTAACGGAAAATCAACATTCGCCAAGCTTATTTCCCAGAAGCTAAAGCCTATGGCGGGCCAAAAGCAGAAATCTCGTAAACTCGGGGTTGGCTACTTTGCCCAGCATCAGCTTGACGAGCTTATCGGTAAAAATAGCCCATTAGATCACCTAAGAGAGCTTATGCCTGATGCAATCGAAGCAAAGGTACGTGCTCGCCTCGGTGGTTTTGGTTTCGGTGCAGACAAAGCCGACCGGCCGGTTGAAAGCCTTTCAGGGGGAGAGAAAGCTCGCCTGATGTTTGCCCTTGCGACTTTTGGCAGCCCTCATTTACTGATCCTTGATGAGCCAACCAACCACTTAGATGTAGACAGCCGAGAGGCCCTTATTCATGCTATCAATGAATATGATGGTGCAGTTTTACTGATCAGTCACGACAGACATCTAGTGGGCGCTTGTGTTGACAGGCTTTGGCTTGTTGAAAAAGGCGATGTGACACCTTTTCAAGGTGATTTGGAAGATTACAAAAACCATCTACTACGTGAACGTTCGGGAGAAAGAGCGGAAAAACGAGGTGCCAAAAATTCCGATCAAAAGAAAGCTGCACGCCAAAACGCAGCTGAGCTAAGGAAAAAGGTCGCACCTTATCGTCGCGCTGCGGAAAAAGCTGAAAAACAGGTAGAAAAGCTTACAGCACTTAAAATAAATATCGATGGCAAGTTGGCAAATCCAAAACTTTATCAACCGGGAAACGAAGCTAAAGTTACAGAGTTTAGCCAGCGCGCAGCAGAGCTTGAGGATGAGTTAAGCAAGGCGGAAGCAATTTGGCTCGAGGCGGAAGAGAAATATGCTGAAGTTCAAGAAGCCTTGAATAGCGAATCCGGCGCTTGACGTTTCTTCACTTTTCGTTTCTGGTGTGTACCGAAACGAGGAACACGGACCACATCTATGCACCAGCTACTTACAGGCCTAATGCCAAGCTCAGCGTTCGCGAGATTTTTTGCTGTACTAAGTATAGCCATCGTTTTCGTATGGTTTGGGGGCCTAAACTTAGGTGGGGTTACAGATAGCATTACTGGCCGCTGGGTTTCGGGGCACCCTCTTCTTAAGGATGTTTCTTCTGCAAACATAGGATACAGCGTCTTAGCCCTAGGTGGCGTTCAGGTGCTTATTGGCTTGTTAATCGCCCTTCATGCGGTACCAGGAAGCACCAAACAATACGCATATATGGGTGTGCTCATCATTTCTGCATCAGCACTAAGCCTTATGTTCACAAATCCTGTCTGGATCAATAGCCTAGGAGGTTTTCCTGCGATTGGAGCTGGACAGGGCATTATAAAATATTTGTCTATCGCAGGCTTGGCGATGTGGCTTATGGGTATGCGGCATGCAAATTCCGTAATGCTGCTTGGTATTATTTTGGTGCTAGCATGGATTGGCGGGATGAAGTTTACAGCGCCGGAAGCTGATGGCGTCTACCCACTTCTAACAAGTAGCCCTGTTTTTAACTGGTGGGCTACGGTTTATTTCGATAAGCAAATGGCATCGAATGTCATCGGCATAATTGAGCTAATAACGGTAGTGTTGTTAACTGGCTGGTGGTGGAATAAAACAGCCTGCATAGCAGGCTTACTGCTATCAGCTGCTACTTTTACTATAACACTTAGCTTCTTGGTGAGCTTCTCAGGCTCCTGGTCAACAGATTTTGGCGGTTTTCCTTATCTTGCGTCTGCGGGAC
>JBFOLV010000415.1:0-3650 GCA_040830325.1 Kordiimonas sp.
CGAAATATGGTAAAAGCCGTAAGTACTAAAACAAGTCCAGCAAGGGCAACTGCTACCTCACTACCAACAAGCATATAGGTAATGAGCGAAACACCACCTGCCCCAACAAGTCCAGACAAAGCCATTGCCAGAAGCTTGATACCTGACCGCATTTCATTGTTGAGAAGTGCTTCCCTAATTGGTTGCGGTAACCGACTTTCCATAAAAACCCCTAATGCAAAAACAGTTATATGCTTTTGATAACCTTAGCGATTTGATAGCTACTGTTGCAAGCAGCTTCACCGAATTATATTTAGTGAGGCTTCAGCCCCGCCCGTCGCAACTTCATGATATAACTGATCACCTCAGCAACAGCCTTATAATGATCTGGTGGTATTTCTTCGTCGATATCCACACTGGCATGCAGCGCCCGTGCGAGTGGCGGGTTTTCTATAATCGGTATACCATGTTCTGTTGCAGCTTCACGAATACGCATAGCTACATCATCGACCCCTTTAGCAAGCAGAACTGGTACATCCATCTTTTCGTGTTTATACTCTATTGCTACCGCATAATGCGTCGGGTTGGTGATAACCACATCTGCATTTGGTACATTTGCCATCATACGCTGTGCATGGCGCTCAAAGCGTATCTGCCGCAATCTCGCCTTTACTTTAGGGTCACCGTCTGACTGCTTGCGTTCATCTTTGACCTCTTGCTTGGTCATCCGCATTTTTTTCATGAATTGATATTTTTGGTAAGAATAATCAATCGCGGCTATAATGATGAGGACAATTAGCACTCCAATCAATAGTTTGATTGCCATCATTTTCACAAGAAGAATCATTTCTATCGGAGGCAACAGCATTACCGTATCTAAACGGGATCGCTCAGGATAAACAATTAGAAACACGGCCCCACCTACAGCTATTAATTTGCCTGTGATCTTGCCAAACTCGACAAAAAACCTCATGGAGAAAATCTTCTTTGCTCCCTTGATCAGAGAGAGGTTTTTTATGTCAGGCTTTACTTTGTCCCAAGCTAGAACAGAAGGGTTTTGCATACGATTAGCAGCGATTGCCGCAATAATGAAGACACCAAGCGGCACGGCCATTATCCATGCAACCTGTTGAACTACCGTAACTATCTGGGTTGTAATACCGGTTTGGTCTGATGAGATGTCATGCACACGTGCTACGTATCCTCGAAGAACATCCCGAATACCTCCAGCAACATAGTCACCAAAGGCTGCAATAACTCCAGTTACGGCGAGAAGCATAATTAGAGTTTTGACTTCCTGACTAGAAGCCATCTCTCCTTTCTGTTGAGCTTCTTGTAGTTTCTTGTGCGTTGGTTCTTCGGTTTTCTGGCTTTCATCTTCTGACATTACATCATCCAATCATTGCCAAAAGTAGTTCCTCAAACCGGCTGAGGAATAAATTCATAATAGAGCTGAGCAACACCATCATGAGTACAAAGCCCATAAAGATATTTATGGGCATACCAACGAAGAAGACCTGAAAACCTTGTACCATTCGCGCCACTAGGCCTAGACCCAGGTTGTATGTAATACCGTAAACTATAAAAGGTGATGCAATCTGAAACCCGAGCAAAAATGCCCCAGCCACAAAACTGGTTGCCAAGGAGGCAAAGTCCGTAATTGCGACAGCCTCCCCCACAGGAAACTTTTGGTAACTATATACCATGCCTTTCAGCATTAAATGATGTAAGTCTGCAGCTAAAATCATGACGGTCGCTATCAAATTAAAAAAGGCAGCAATAATCACACTCTGGGTACCCTGAGCAGGATCAAATGCTTGCGCAGCCGCCAAACCAGTTTGAAATGCTATGATAGAGCCCGCAGTATGCAGGGATGAAAGTAGAATCCTGATAGAAAGCCCTAAAATCAGCCCAACTGTTAATTCCTTAATAAATAAAACACCTAAGGCTACAGGTGATGTTACCATTGCCGGTAGTGAGCCACTGATAGTTGGGTAAACAACGAGAGAGACAGCAAAAGCGAAACCAACTCGCGCACGTGAAGGTATGCTTCGCTCGCCAAAAATTGGCACAACCATTACAAGGGCAGCCATACGAACGGTTATTAGGAGAAAACCAAATATTTCAGCAGGTAATACGTTAGCAAGCATATACTACCCACCGGTAGCAATACGTTCTGCAATCCGCGTCATTAGATCACTTAAATTTCGTCCCATAAATGGTAATAAAACTAATAAAGCGCTAAATATAGCCATGATTTTGGGAACAAATGTCAGAGTCATTTCCTGCAACTGAGTTAACGCCTGAAAAAAAGCAAGAGCAAGACCAACACCAAGTCCAATGGCTAAAATCGGACCAGCGGTTGTCATTAATGTCCCAAGAGCATCTCTCGCCACATCCATTATCTCTAGTGGTGTCACCCTCGTCCCCTCAAAACATTGTCAATTGTATCAGACAGGCATCTTCAAGATATCATTATATGCCGCTATCCCTTTATCCCGCACACTAACAACAGTATTCACAACCATCTCAGCATTCGAGGCTGCAGTCACCACATCAACCATATTTGCGTCACCAACAAGCGCCTTGGCTGATTGTACTTCCAAATTCGTAGTGGCTTTCTCAACATTCCCGATAGCATCAGTAACCATTGAGGAAAACACAGAACCTTCACCAGAAACACCGTCTTTACCGTTTCGAGATTCCAAGCCTTCCTGCATTTGTTTTGTTGCTTGGGTATAAGCGCTAACTGCATCAAGTTGTTTGATATTCATTGGTTAAGCTCCTAACGCAATAAATCAAGAGTCATAGTAGCCATGCGGCGGCTAGCTTCTAGTGCGTTCAAGTTTGATTGATATGTGCGCTGCGCCTGACGCATGTCCATCAATTCAATCATGCCATTCACATTAGAGGTCTTAATATAACCAGCTGCATCTGCGGCGGGATTGCCAGGGTCATATTTCTTCCCGAACTCTTTCTGGTCCATATCGACGCCGTCCGCTCTAACAGTTTCGACGCCGGTCGCTCTGTCTAGCTCTGTCTTAAAGGTAACAATTTTCCTGCGGTATGGGTCAGCGCCAGGCTCTGAAGCAACGGAGTTTTGGTTAGCAATATTCTCAGAAATAACGCGCATTCGTATACTTTGGGCACGCAACCCAGAAGCAGACGCCATCATTGCTTTTTCTAAATCCATTTCAGTCTCCTACTACCGTCAGGCTTTACCGGCCTCGCCCTTTACCCATAGCAATTTTCATTAATGCTGCATTTTTCTTGTACAAGTTAACAACCATGCCATATTTCATTTGGTTGTCAGCAAGCTTCAACATCTCTTCTTCAAGAACAACTGAGTTCCCATTAAGCGATTCTTCAGCGCCGTCAGCTTTCTTTATTGTAGCACTATCTCCAGCCACCCCTGACGCATTCATGTGACGCGCACTGCTGGTTTTCATCATCACCGTTGCATTTGAACTTTTTTTGCCGCCAGAAAGTTGATCCACCAAACCAGAGAAATCATTTTTCTCCAGTTGCTTAGCACGATATCCTGGCGTATCAGCATTCGCAATATTCTGACTTATCACAGACTGGTTGGTATTTAGTCAGTTCATGTGCTTTTTCAGAGCATTCATAATTGGGATCGAAGAGAAATCCATTATAAACCTTACGTTACAAAC